>DATGVT010000434.1:0-3347 GCA_035300005.1 Candidatus Acidiferrales bacterium | reverse complement strand
GGCGTCGGGAGCCGGTGGGATCTTGGCGAGCCACCCACTCGGCGGCCACCTTGAGGTTGGCGTGAGCGCGATCCTCTTCATGGCGCTGCAACCGGTTGGTCGCCCGGCCCCCTTGGCGATGGTGCTTGACCTGCCGGCCCGCCAGGTCGGCCACCTCCTCGATGTCCTCCAGCACCACCGAGAAGATCCGGGCGTGTTCCTTGTCGACCAGGGCGATGAGCGACGGGGGGTGCCGCTCCAGCTGCCGGCGCAGGGGCTCGAGGTGGAGGCGGTCGTCGATCCAGAGCTCGGGCTGGACCTCATCGCGCAGCCTGATGGTTTGCAGGAGGTCGGCCGGTTCGCTGGAGAAGATAGCCACCGGCTTTCGGAGCGCAGGCAGCTCGTCCAGCATCCGGCGAACCCGGGCCGTTTCCCGGTCGAGGGCCTGCCGCCGATCCTCGCTGGCCAGGGCCTCGGCGCGGTCGCGCCGGAGGTCCTTGATCACGGCGTCGTAGGAGCTGCTGTCGTGCCCCAGGGGCAGATACAGGCTGAGCGCCAGGCCCTCGTAGCGAGCCGCAGCCAGGGGCCCCAGCGGGTCGACCATGCAGCCACCAGTCTAAGCCCGAATCCGGGCTAAGCCCCACCCGGGCCGCTCACGGCCCGGTTAGGTTGCAGCTTGACAAGCGGCCCGAAGCCAGATCAAATTGTGGCAACCCCGAGGGGGACAGAATTCAAACCGGGGCAAGGGAGAGGGACGGGCATGCCGACTTCGCCGACGAAAGAGGAGCAGATTCGCGCCGATACGGCGCGGCTGCACCAGATGGGCTACGCGCAGCAGTTGTTCCGCGACATGGGGGGCTTCAGCAATTTCGCGATCTCGTTCACGATCATCTCGGTTCTGACGGGCGGCCTCACCCTGTACAGTTTCGGCCTCAACCACGGCGGTCCGCAGCAGATGGGGATCGGGTGGCTGTTCATCGGAGCCATGGTCATGATCGTGGGCATGGCGATGGCCCAGTTGGCCTCGGCGCTTCCGACCGCGGGGGCCCTCTACTACCAGGCCGCCAAGCTGGGCAACAAACACTGGGGCTGGATCACCGGCTGGTTCAACCTGGCCGGCCAGGTCACGATCTCCACCGGGATCATCTACGGGAACGCCATCTTCGCAGCGGCGCTCCTTACTGCCCTGTTCAACTACCCCAGCGACCTGACCACCACGGCGGGCAAGGTGGGCACCATCGGCTTGTTTGCCCTTTTCCTCCTAGTCCAGTCCACGATCAACCATCGCGGGGTCCGGCTGGCCGCGCGCATGGCCGACATCAGCGTCTGGTGGCACATCGCCGTCATCGGGGTGCTGCTCGTAGCGGTCGGAGTCCTGCACCCGCTGCACCCGCTCAGTTACGTATTCACGCAGTCGTACAACAACTCCGGATTCGGTTCGCCGATCTACGCCTTCCTGGTGGGCTTGTTGCTCGCGCAGTGGACCTTCACCGGCTACGACGCCTCTGCCCACGTCACGGAAGAGACTGTCAACCCGGCCAGGCGAGCGCCCTGGGGGATTGTGAACTCGATCTTCTGGTCCTGGGTGTTCGGCTACATCATGTTGATTGCGCTGACCGTGGCCATCCCCGACCTGGCCAAGACGGCGGCCAGCCTCAACCCGGTGCTGGACATCGTGACTAACGCCCTGGGCACCACAGGCGGGCTCATCCTGTTCTTCGGTTTCGTGGTCGCCCAGTGGTTCTGCGGGCTCAGCTCCATCACCTCCAACTCCCGCATGCTGTTTGCGTTCAGCCGAGACGGCGCTCTGCCAGGGTCGTCATGGCTGCACGTGGTCAGTAAGACGTTCCGGACTCCGGCGCGCTGCATCTGGGTGGCGGCGATCATCGCCTTCATCCCTGCGCTGGCCCAGTTCTGGGTTCCGCCGATCTACTCGATTGTGGTGTCGATCTCCGTGATCGGCCTGTACGTCTCGTACGTTATTCCCGTACTCCTGGCCCTGGTCTATCCGAACCGGTGGAAGCCGGGGCCCTGGAGCCTCGGCCGGTGGTGGAAGCCGGTCGCGGTGGTGGCCATCGTGTGGGTGGCGATCATCAGCGTGATCCTGATGCTGCCCGAGTATTCCGTGCCGGCAGACTTCAAGGGCAACGTGATCGACTGGCTGAATACCACCGGGGCCTGGGCCGGGCCCGCCGTGGCGATCTTCCTGGTCGTCGGCGGCCTCTACTACCTGCTCTATGGCCGCCACCATTACACGGGTCCCATCATCATGGGGTCCGAAGACGACATGCGCCGGATCGAGCAGGCCGTCGAGAAGGGCTCTATCTACCATGAGCCGACCGTAACGGCTCCGGGGCCGAGCCTCGAACCGCAGCGAGTCTGATCAAGACGGTGAGGAGCGAGCCCGTCGGCTCGCTCCTCAGATCTCGGGAATGGGAGGGAAATGGGCCGGCTTGACGGCAAAGTCGCCCTGATCACCGGGGCCGGCGGGGGGATGGGCCGGGTGGCCACCCGCGCCTTCGTTCGCGAGGGCGCCCGGGTGGTGGCCAGCGACGTGCGGGCGGCGGCCGCCGAGGAAACGGTCGCCGGCCTGGATGGCCAGGCGGTGGCCGTAGCCGGGGACGTTTCCAAAGAGGCCGACGTCCAGCGGATGGTGGCGACGGCGGTCGACCGGTTCGGCCGCCTCAACGTCCTCTACAACAACGCCGGCATCTTCGACGAGGCCGACGAGTCGGTGCTGACTACCACCGAAGCCATCTGGGACCGGACCATGGCCATCAACGTGCGCGGCATCGCCTTCTGCTGCAAGCACGGCATCCCCGCGCTGATCAAAGCCGGGGGCGGTTCGGTGATCAACATTGCCTCCTTCGTCGCCCTGGTCGGGTGCAGCGTGCCCCAGGACGCCTATACCGCCAGCAAGGGGGCGGTGATCGCCCTGACCAAGTCGCTGGCCGTGCAGTTCGGGCCCCGCAACGTCCGGTCGAACGCCATCTGTCCGGGCCCGATCGAGACGCCCCTGATGCGCGACCTGCTGAGGGACGAAGCCAAGAAGCGGGTCCGGCTGGCCCGCATCCCGATGGGGCGCTTCGGCCAGGCCGAGGACGTGGTCAGCCTGGCGGTCTACCTGGCCTCGGACGAGTCCACCTGGACCAATGGGGCGGCGCTGGTGGTGGACGGCGGCATCACGTCCAACTACTTTTAGTGGACTGATGGCCACCAAAACCACGGCGCCCGAACAGCTGCTGATCGGCGGACGCTGGCGACCCGCCAGTAACGACGGCGTCCTCGATGTGATCGAGCCGGCCACCGGCCAGCGGCTGGCCCAGGTGGCCAGCGCCACCGCCGACGACGTGGATGCGGCGGTCACC
>DATGVT010000433.1:0-5758 GCA_035300005.1 Candidatus Acidiferrales bacterium | reverse complement strand
GCGGCCTCCGCGCCCGCGGTCGCCTCCGCGGTCCCGGCCGCGGTCGCGACCCCCGAACCCGCCCCCCTCCCGCGGCGGCGGCGGCGGCGAGGCCAGGGCGGCGGCCATGGCTTCGCGGTCGATCTTCTCCTCGATCGGCTCGCCCTTAGCCTGCAGCTCCTCGATGGCGGCCTGCCGGCTCAGGTTGAGGCGGCCCTGGCTGTCGATCTCAACCGCCTTGACCACGATCTCATCGCCGACGTTGACCACCTCTTCCACGCGCTCCACGCGGTGGTCTGTGAGCTTCGAGATGTGGACCAGGCCGTCCTGGTTGGGCAGCACCTCGACGAAGGCGCCGAAGGGCATGATGCGGACCACCTTCCCTTTGTAGATGCGGCCGATCTCGACCTCGTCGGTCAGGCTCTTGATCCAGTCGATCGCCCGGCTAGCGCCCTCCTGGTTGACCGACGCGATGTAGACGGTGCCATCGTCCTCGACGTCGATCTCGACCCCCGTCTCCTCGATGATCTTGCGGATCATCTTGCCGCCGGGGCCGATCACGTCCCGGATCTTGTCCGGGTTGATCTTCAGGGTGGTGATCCGGGGCGCGTAGGCGCTCATCTCCGGGCGGGGCGCCGGCAGCACCTCGAGCATCTTGCCCAGCACGAAGAGCCGGGCCTCGCGAGCCTGCTCCAGCGCCTGAGCCATGATCTCGCGAGTCAGGCCCTTGATCTTGATGTCCATCTGCAGGGCCGTGATCCCGTCGCGGGTGCCGGCGACCTTGAAGTCCATGTCGCCCAGCGCGTCCTCGACGCCCTGGATGTCGGTCAGGATCGCGTGCTTTCCCTCGCGCGTCACCAGGCCCATGGCGATGCCGGCCACGGGCGCCTTGATCGGTACCCCGGCGTCCATCAGGGCCAGCGTCGACCCGCAGACCGCCGCCATCGAGGTGGAGCCGTTGGAGCTCAGGATCTCGGACACCAGCCGGATCGTGTACGGGAACTCCTCCACGCTGGGCACCATCGGCAGCAGCGCCCGCTCGGCCAGCGCCCCGTGCCCGATCTCGCGGCGGCCGGGGCCGCGCAGCGGCCGGGCTTCGCCGACCGAGAAGGACGGGAAGTTGTAGTGGTGCATGAAGCGCTTGAACTCTTCCAGGCCCAGCCCGTCCAGCTTCTGCTGGTCGGAGATCGAGCCCAGGGTCAGGATGGTCAGCGCCTGGGTCTGGCCGCGCGTGAAGAGCGCCGACCCGTGCGTGCGGGGCAGGATGCCCGGCTCCACCGAGATCGGCCGGATGTCCTTCAGCGAGCGGCCGTCGGGGCGCACGCCCTCCTCGATCACGCGCTGGCGGACGCGGTCCTTGAGCTTCTTGTCGAACAGCTTGCCGAGGACGTCCGCGTGCTCGGGGAAGCGCTCGCCCAGGCGGGCGATCATCTCGGCCTTGAGCTGGTCGGCCCTGGCCTCGCGCTGGGCCTTGTCGGGATCGAAGGCGGCGGCGTCCAGGCGCGGGGCGAGCCACTCGCCCACGACCTCGACCACCTCTTCCGGATAGCCTGGCGCCGTCACCTCCTTCTTCGGCTTGCCCACCTCGCTGCGCAGCTTCAGCTGCAGCTCGCAGAGACGCTCGATCTCGGCGCTCGCCATCTCCAGGGCGTCGACCACGAGCTGCTCGCCGACGCCCTTGGCGCCGGCCTCGACCATCAAGATGGCGTCGGCGGTGCCGGCGACGATCAGGTCGAGCTCGGACTCGGCCATCCGGCTCATGGGCGGATTCACCATCAACCGGCCGTCCAGGTGGCCCATGCGCACCGCGGCGATCGGGCCCAGGAAGGGGATGTCGGAGATGGTCAGCGCGGCCGAGGCCGCGTTGATGGAAAGGATGACGGAGTCGTTCTCCTGGTCCACCGAGAGCACCGTGGAGACGATCTGCACGTCGTTCCGGAACCCCTCCGGGAAGAGCGGGCGCAGGGGGCGGTCAGTCAGCCGGGAGGCGAGGATCGCCTGCTCGGTGGGCCGACCCTCGCGGCGGATGAAGCCGCCCGGGATCTTGCCCGCGGCGTAGAGCTTCTCCTCGTAGTCGCAGGTGAGCGGGAAGAAGTCGATCCCCTCCCTCGGCTCCTTCGACATGACGGCCGTGCTGAGGACGACCGAGTCCCCCATGCGGCCCAGGACGGCGCCGTTCGCCTGCTCGGCGACCCGGCCGACCTCAAACGTGATCTGCCTTCCGGCAACCTCGATCTCTTTCGTGGTTATCGCCACGCGCGTACCTCCAGATATGGAGGACAGAGCTCAGGTTGCCCGGGAGCCAGGATCCTAGAAGCTGCCGTCCAGAACCATGCCTGGAGGGGAGCTGCTAAGGGCCTGACGACCCGGCCGACCCTCTCTGTCCCTGAATTACCTCCTGATCCCCAGCTTGGCGATGACGGCGCGGTAGCGCTCGACATTGATCCCGCTCAGGTAGTCCAGCAGCCGGCGCCGCTTGCCCACCAGGAGAAGCAGGCCGCGGCGTGAGTGGTGGTCTTTGGGATGCGCCTTCAAATGCTCGGTGAGCTGGTTGATGCGCTCCGAGAAGATCGCCACCTGCACCTCAGGAGAACCGGTGTCGGTCTCGTGCTTGTGGTACTCGGCGATCAGCCGTCCCTTGACTTCCGTCTCGACTGCCAAATTGAGTTGCGATTATACGTTGGCGACGCTTCCGTCCGCCCGGGGGTCGGCCCCGGCCCTCCAGGCCCGGGGCCCGTCCACCACCAACGCCTGGGCGTGGCCGAAGAATCGATGGCGGTCCGGGAGCAGCTCTTCGGGCAGGCCGGTGCCCAGCTCGCCGGCGCCCGGATAGCCGGCCTCGACCGAGATCGCGCCGCCGCCCGCCTTGACCCGGATCCGGGGCGCGGCCACCGCCTCGGCCGGGTCGAGGCCGCGGTCGATCAGGTTCACCGCCAACTGGGCCTGGATCTGCGGCTGGCCGTCGGCCCCCATGCTGCCGAAGGCGGCCCAGGGCCGGCTCTCGCGCAGGGCGAGGGCGGGGATCAGCGTGTGCATCGTCCGCTTGCGCGGCTCCAGGCGGTTGACGTGGCGGGGGTCGAGGCTGAAGTAGCTGCCGCGGTTCTGGAGCAGGATGCCGGTGCCCTCGGCCACCACGCCGGAGCCGAAGTCGTTGGCCACGCTCTGGATCAGCGAGACCAGGTTGCCCTGCTCGTCCGCGGCGCAGAGATAGATGGTGTCGCCCTCCGGGATCGCCTCTCCTCCCCCGCCCTCGTCGTGCTGGGGGTCCAGGAAGGGCCCACTGGGCGCCGAGCTGAAGGCGGGGTCGGTGATGAATCGGTCGCGCAGGACGTAGCAAGCGTCGCGCGCGCTGCGCAGGGCGCGGGCGAAGGCGGGACCCGGCTCCAGCCCGGCCCCCGAAAGCCGCTGCAGGCGCGCCAGCAGGCCCAGAGCCACCAGGCCCTGGGTGGGCGGCGGCAGGTTGTAGACGGTGATCCCGTGGTAGTCGAGAGCGAGGGGCTCCACCCACTCCGAGCGGTGGCTGCCCAGGTCGGCGGCGGTCACCAGCCCGCCCCGCTTCTCGATCGCGGTCGCGATCGCCCGCGCCAGCTCTCCCCGGTAGAAGACCTGGAAGCCGCCCCGTCCGATCGACCGCAGCCCCGCCGCCAGGTCCGGGTTGCGCAGCCGGCCGCCGGCGGCGACGGGCGGAAACAGCTTCGCCGCCTCCGGCTCCGCGGCCAGCCAGGCGGCGCCGCGCTCCAGGTAGCCGGCCAGGTGCTCGGTGACCTCGAAGCCATGCTCGGCCAGGGCCGCCGCGGGCTCCAGCACCGGGTCCAGGCCCCAGCTGCCGAAGCGCTCGATCAGCCGGCCCCAAGCCTCGACGGTGCCTGGCACGGTCACCGTCAGCACTCCGCGCTGCGGCATCGTCTCGTGACCCCGCTCGCGAACTGCCTCGATGGTCGCCAGCCGGCCGGAGCGCCCGCAGCCGATCAGCCCCTCCGGGCGGTGGCCTCCGGCCGGCCAGACGATCGCCATCAGGTCGCCTCCGACCGAAGTCATCTGCGGGTAGACGACGCAGAGCACCGCGTCCGCGGCGACCGCGGCGTCGACCGCGTTGCCGCCCTCGCGCAGGACCTGGGCGCCCGCCTCCGTCGCCAACCGGTGCGGGGTTGCGATGACGCCGTGCGTCAGGGCGTCAGCACCTCGATGGCGCCGGGTTGGATCTCGAAGGTGGCGGGCAGGATCCCCGGCAGCTCGCCGTCGGTCTCCACACGGACCGGCTGCGGCGACTCGACGACCACGTGCTTGCCGTGTAGGAGCTGGATCTTCGGGTTCCCCTGCAGGTGGGTCCCGGCGCGGATCTGGGTGAGGCCGCGCAGGGTCTCCACCGGGCCGAGGTCGCCGACCAGGATGACGTCGAAGAGGCCATCGTCCGGCTTCGCCCCGGGCGCCACCCACATGCCACCACCGAAGTACTGGCAATTGGCGACCGCCACCATAAGAGCGACAAGCTGGCGGCGCTTGCCATCGACCTGGATGGTCATCGGCTTGTTCTTCCAGCGGGCCAGAGTGACCAGGGAGGCGAGCATGTAGGTCACCCCTCCGCCCAGCGCCTTGGAGCCGCGGTTGGAGCGGTCGACCACGTCGCCGCCGAAGCCGGCGTCCGCGATGTTGATGAAGTGGCGCACGACCTGGCCGCCGCCCGGGGCGGCACACCTGCAGCGGCCGGCGTCCAGGCGGCGAGTTCTGGCCTGGATGAGCACCCGCGCTGCTGCCTCCAGGTCGACTGGGATGCCAAGCGTCTTCCGCGTGTCGGCCCCCGTCCCGATCGGAAGCAGGCCCAGCCGCGTCTGGCCCGGGATCGGCTCGCCCCCTTCGAAGAAGCCGTTGACCACCTCGTTCAGGGTGCCGTCGCCGCCGACCGCGACCACGGCCGGCCGGCCAGCCTTCACCTCGCGGCGGGCGATCTCGGTCGCCTCCAGGGGACGGCTGGTCATCGCCGTCTCGAACTTGAGCCCGGCGGCGGTGAGGACCCCCTCCACCTCTCGCCAGCGGCGCCCGGTGCGGCCGTTCTGCGAGGCCGGGTTGACGATCAGGAGGAAGTCAGCGCCCGCCTGACCCGCTCCCATACCCCCGACCACCCCCCCAGCTCCAGCGGCGCCCAGCGGGCGCGCGCCTGCCCCACGCCGTGATGATGGCTGATGGTAGCCCCGACCTCGAGGCAGGCGGCCATCGCGCCCTCCCAGGCCCGCAGGTAGAGCGCCTCCGCCTCCTCTTCGCTGGCCACGCCGCCGGCGAAGGTGAAGTACCCGCAGCAGCCCCAGGGATACGCATGGCTGAAGTGGCAGAGGGCGACGCCGCCCACCGCCAGAGCCTGCTTGATCCGGGCGTGGAGACCGGGGAGGCGATCCCAGGCGGCGGCGACTTCGATGGTGTCCAGGAAGGAGCCTGGCGACTCCAGCATGCCGAGCAGGCGCTCCGGCCCCAGGTCGAAGCGGTGACGCTGCCAGCGATCCCATGGCTCGGGGCCCAGGTCGCGGGCCTGGCGGCAGGCGCCGGCGACCAGCTCGGCCTCGGCCAGCGCGACCGCCGCCGGTCCCGCCACCGCCACCACCAGCAGGCAGCCGGGCTCGGCGACGCCCTGAAAGGCGGTGTCGTCGGCGTCGTAGAGGCGCAGGACCAGCGGGCGCAGGCCCGCCTGCATGACCTCCCGCATCGCGTCCAGCCCGGTCTCCAGGGCCGGGAACAGATAGCCGCGGCCGAGCACGCGCTCGGGCAGCCGGTGCAGCCGGAGGACCGC
>DATGVT010000432.1:0-5089 GCA_035300005.1 Candidatus Acidiferrales bacterium | reverse complement strand
AGGAAGACGGTCAGGACCGCGAACCGGCGGGGTCCGAAGGCGTGCCCGGCCGACCAGTCGGGGGCCGCGCCCTGCAGGAGCACCTGGCCGAGGAAGCCGACCAGGAAGCCCAGCGCCAGCCGGCGGTCGGGCAGCAGCGCGGCCCCGATCAGCGCCGCCAGCATCGCCGGGCACCAGAGGAAGAGGCCGTGCTGGCTCGCCGCCAGCAGCTGCAGGTAGTGCCCGGGCCAGGGCTCGAAAGCCAGCTCCGGCGGCCGGCCGGGCAGCCAGCCGCCGAACAGGACCTGGTCGACCGCCAGCTGGGGAGCAAAGCCGGCCGCGGCGCCCAGAGCGGCCACCAGGACCCGCCAGCGCGCGCGCCGGAGGTCGAGCAGGACGATCGCGGCCAGCAGGCCGTCCTGGTAGCGGACCAGCGCCATCAGGGCCGCCAGCAGGCCCAGGCCCAGCGCCTTCGGCGCCGACTCCCGCCAGCCGCCCCGCCACCAGGCGTAGACGAAGACGGCCGCCGCGAAGGCCGAGAAGGTGTGGGAGTAGCTGGGCTCCAGGGTCAGATAAAAGGTCAGCGGTGTGGCCAGCCCGGCCGCCGCCACCCCCACCAGCGCCGGCCACCGGGAGCCCACCGCCCCCACCGCCAGGCGGTGGCTGACCGCCAGCGCCAGCAGGCCCCAGAGCAGGGAGGCCGCCACGTAGGCGGTCGTGAAGGGAGGACCGAAGAGGGGCTTTCCGTCGGGGTGGAAGGCGAGTGCCCCGAGGTAGGCGGGGGCGCTCAGCAGCGCGGTGCCGACCGGGTAGAAGTTGACCAGCAGGCCGGTCGCGGAGCGCCAGGTGATCCAGTCGGCCCAGACCGGCACGCCGGCGTCCAGCGCCGCCCGGTACTCGTCCGAGAAGTCGAGGTCGTGGTCGTAGAGGAGCGTGTGCAGGTAGGAGTAGTAGCCGACACCGTCGCCCTCCACGACGGCGCGGAAGGTCAGGGCCAGCAGCGCCGTGAGCCCCGCCCAGACGAGCAGCCGGCGGCGGCTCAAGCTCGCCGGGGTCGGAAGCCGGCGGCCCAGGCGGCCGCCGCCAGGCAGGCCGCCTGCAGCAGGAGAAGGCTGAGGCCCCAGAGCGGGTCGAACGCCCGGTGCAGGACCGGCCAGGCCACCAGCGCCCGCACCGCCTCCCCCTGCACGAACAGGCGGGGCAGGTACCCGAGTGCCGGCAGCTGGCCGGCGACCAGCCCCAGGTAGCCCACGTCGCGGTCGCTCGCGATCACGTAGGTGAAGTTCGCCATCAGGACCAGGTTCCAGGCCGCCAGCACCGCGATGGCCGCCCAGGCCCAGGCCGGCCGCACGCGGGCCGCCAGCGCGGCCAGCCCGAGCGCGAAGAAGGGCGTCAGGTCGAGGAAGCGGCGGGCGCCGAAGGCGAAGCCGCCCCACCAGTCGGGGGCGGCGCCATTGATGATCGTCTCCACCAGCAGGGCGTAGGCGAAGGCCAGCCGCAGGGCGTTGGACCGGATGAAGGCATAGCCGGCCGCTGCCGCGATCAGCACCGGGCTCCAGACCAGGAGGCCGTGGTGGCTGGCGAAGAGGACCTGCAGGTAGTGGCCCGGCCAGAGCTCGAGGTCCTGGCCCGCCGGCCGGACCGGGAGCCAGGTGCCGAAGAGGACCCGGTCGACGGCGAGCTGGGGCGCCAGTGCCAGGAGCGCGCCGGGGGCCAGCAGCAACACCCGCCAGCGGGCTTTCGGAAGATCCAGCAGCGCGATCGCCAGCAGCGGCCCGTCCTGCCAGCGCACAAGCGCCATCAGGCCTCCGAGCAGGCCGAGCAGCAGCCAGCCGGCCGCGGTGCGGTTCTCCCGCCCTCGCCACCAGGCCAGCAGGAAGGCGCCGACGGCGAAGGCGGAGAAGGTGTGCGAGTAGCTGGGCTCGTAGAGCAGGTAGTAGACGAAGGGTGTCGCCAGCGCCACCGCGACCACCGCCACCGCGGCCGGTCCCTCGCCCGCCACCCGGCGGGCCAGGATCCAGCTCAGCGCCAGCGCCAGCAGCCCGAAGAGGAGCGACGCCAGCGCGAAGGCGGTCGCGAAGGGGATCCCGTACTGCGGCTCCCCGCTGGGCCGCAGAAGGAGGGCGAGCAGGTAGCCGGGGGCGCTGAGCAGCGCCGGCCCGACCGGGAAGAAGTTCGCGACCAGTCCGGTCGGGGTGCGGACGTCGATCAGGGTCGGGTAGACGCCGACGTGCTGGTCGAGCGCGGCCTGGTATTCGTCGCTGAAGTCGAGGTCGTGGTCGTGGAAGAGCGTGTGCAGGAACGAGAAGTAGCCGACGCCGTCGTTCTCGACCACCGGCTTGAAGGCGCAGGCGATCAGCGCCAGCGCGGCCAGCAGGTAGAGGTAGCGCCGCCTCAGAGGATGCGCTTCAGCCGCGGGTTGGGAGCCGCCCCCGGGATCCGGCCCCGCTTCGCGCGGGGCTTGCCGTCAACCTCCTTGATGTCGGCCGTGAAGCCGATCGGGGGCGCCCCCGCGATCGCCATGCCGACGCCGAAGGAGTCCACCGGCGCCTGCTCCGCCACGAAGCGGCCGATCCGCTCGGCGTCGAGGCCGCCGCTGACGAAGATCCCGACCTGCTGGTGGCCGGCCTGGTCGAGCCGGGCGCGGACCTCCTTGACCAGCCCCACGGTGACGCCGCCCCGCTGGGCGGGCGTGTCCAGGCGCACGCCCCGCAGCCGCCTGGCCATCGCCTCGGCCACCCGCAGCGACTCCTCGGCCTCGTCCTTGAAGGTGTCCACGAGAACGATTCGCAGGACGTCCTCCGGCATCTCCTGGTCGAAGGCGAGCGCCGCCTTCACGGTGTCGCCGAAGATCAGGATCATCGCGTGCGGCATGGTGCCGCTGGGGGCGGCCAGGCCGGCCAGCTGGGCGCCCAGCGGCGTGGCGCAGCCGGCGCAGCCGCCGACCACGGCGGCGTACTCCATGACCGGTCCGATCAACGGGTGGACGTGCCGGGCGCCGAAGGAGATGACGTGCTTGCCGGCGGCCGCCCGCACCACCTCGCGCGCAGCGGTGGCCCAGCCCGAGGAGCTGGCCAGCATGCCCAGCGTCGCGGTCTCGTAGACGCCGAACCGGGAGTAGGGCGCCCGCACGCGCAGCACCGTCTCCTGGGCGGCCATCTCTTCACCCTCGTCGAGCGCCCAGAGCTCGCCGCCCGCGCCCAGCACGCCGGCCAGCAGGCCGGTCGTCTCCTTGACCCCGCAGAGCACGCCCGCTCGATCGGGGAACCAGTCCATGGCGACCTGCGCGTCCAGGCCGGCGCCGGCCAGGGTCTGGCGGGCCCGCTGGAAGTAGACGTCGCTGGCGGGACCGCCGAAGTACTCGACCAGGTCCGCCAGGGGCGACTGGAGCGTGACCGGCTTCAATTTGGTGGAAGTCTAAACTTGAGGCAATGGCGGTCACTCTTCCCTCCCAGGAGCAGGTCCTGGCCGAGCTGGCCAAGATCCGAGACCCCGACCTCGGCCGGGACGTGGTCAGCCTGGGCATGATCAAGAACCTCGCGATCGAGCCGGACGGCCGGGTCCACTTCACTTTCGAGCTGACGACTCCCGCCTGCCCGGTCCGGGACCAGTTCCAGAGCCAGGCGCGGGAGCTGGTGGGCGCGCTGCCGGGCGTGACCGCGGTGGACCTCAAGATGACCGCCAACGTGCGGCCCGCCTTCATGCGGCCGCAGGCGTCGGAGATGATCCCCGGCGTCAAGCACGTGATCGCGGTCGCCTCCGGCAAGGGCGGCGTGGGCAAGTCCACCGTCGCCACCAACCTGGCCGCCGCCCTGGGCCAGGCCGGCGCCGCGGTCGGCCTGCTGGACGCGGACATCTACGGACCCTCGGTCCCGGCCATGCTGGGCACCCAGCAGCAGCCGAGGGTGGTGGACCAGAAGCTGGTGCCCCTGGAAAGCCATGGCCTGAAGCTGATGTCGATCGGCTTCATCGCCGGCGCGGACAAGGCTATGGTCTGGCGCGGTCCGATGGTCTCGCGGGCCATCCAGCAGATGCTGGCCGACGTCCACTGGGGCTCGCTCGACTACCTGGTGATCGACCTGCCCCCCGGCACCGGCGACGCCTCCCTGACCATCGCCCAGTCGGTCCCGCTGACCGGGGTCGCCATCGTCTGCACGCCGCAGGAGGTCGCCCTGGACATCGCCATCAAGGCCCTGCAGATGTTCCGCTCGCTCAACGTGACCCCGCTGGGCCTGGTCGAGAATATGAGCTGGTACATCTGCCCCGATTGCGGGCACGAGCACCACATCTTCGCCCACGGCGGCGCCCAGAAGGCCGCCGAGCGCCTCGGGGTGCCTTTCCTGGGCGCGATCCCCCTGGAGGAGGGCATCCGCGAGGACGCTGATGCGGGCCACCCGGTGGTGACCTCCCGGCCCGACTCCGCCGGGGCAAAGGCTTTCCGGGAGATGGCGGCCCAGGTGGCGGCCAGGGTCTCGGTCCAGTCCTTCCGGCAGCTGCCGGTCATCAACATCCACTGAGTTGTCTGTACCAGCTGAATGAGCCGCATCCGACGTCCCAGACGGCCGGGCGCCTCTGGCGCTGAAGCCGGCGTCGATGGGCCCGGCGCCGCGTCGTCACGCAGCTTTGGCTGCGCTCCTCCTAGCGCCGCCCTCTCCTTGGCTCCGGCCGCCTGGAACGCCGGGCTGGTGCGCACTCGGCCTGCGGCCCATCCAGCCGTTACAGCCAACTAAGGCGCCCGATCAAGGACCCGGACCCCTTTCCGGTCAAGGTCGACATGGACCGCCAGGCCCAGGTGATGGAGATCGCCTGGGAGGACGGCCACCGCTCGCCCTACCCGGCCCGGCTGCTGCGCTGGGCCTGCCCCTGCGCCGCCTGCCGGGGCGAGGCCGGCGAACCCGGGCGCCTGGACCTGGAGCCGAGCCTGGGTGATGATGAGCTCAAGGTCACCGACGTGAGCCTGATCGGCCAGTACGCGCTCCAGATCGCCTTCGCCAGCGGGCACGCGACCGGCATCTACACGTTCCGCTACCTGCGCGGCCTCTGTCCCTGCCCGGAATGCGATGCCCGGCGCCGGATGGCATAATCCCCGGCTGCCCGTGTCCTGGTTGAC
>DATGVT010000431.1:0-6830 GCA_035300005.1 Candidatus Acidiferrales bacterium | reverse complement strand
CCCGCCGGTCGCCGAACTCGACGCTGAACTTCAGGCCGGTCGGGCTGCCGGCGTTGACGATGACCAGGCGCGTGCTCATCGGCTGGATGAGGATAAGGTTCTGCCAGCAGGGTGCTGGAAAGGGGCATCGGATGATCTGGCGGTCCTGGCGCGCCGAGGGGCCAGTCAGCGGGTGGCGGGCTAGGAGTGCATCTCGAAGATGCATGACGACGGCCGCCGGGGCCCGCTGGCAGCCATCTCGGCCGCCAGGGCGACAGAGGGCCGATGCCGCCTCCAACCGAGGCGGGAACCCTTTTTCAGCGGCCTGCTAACGATGGACCCGGCCACCAGCATCAGGACTGCCAGCCTCTCGCCGGCCGTGCTGCGGGCGCGGGGCCAGGTCGCTGCCCGCGAAAGCACCGAGGCCTACGCCTTCCTGTTCCCCGCCCTCCTGGTCCTGGTCGTCTTCCTGGCGGTGCCCGCGATCTGGGTCTTCTGGCTCTCCCTGCAGAAATGGGACCTGATCAGCACCACCGCCGACTTCATCGGCCTCGCCAACTACGACCGGCTCTTGAACCGCGACGAGCTCTTCCGGCAGTCCGTGCTGCAGACCGTCTACTACACGGCCGTCACGGTGCCGGCGAGCATGGCGCTCGGCCTCGTCTTCGCGGTGCTCCTCAACGCCCGCATGCCCGGCCGCGACCTGATGCGCGCCGCGCTCTTCACGCCCTACGTGATGCCGCTGGTGGCCTCGGTGCTGATCTGGCGCTTCATGTTCTACCCGGACACCTCGGGCATCTTGAACGCGCTCCTGCACGCGATCGGCCTGCCGGCCATCCGCTGGCTGGACACGGCGGAGACGGTGCTGCCGTCGATCATGATCTACAGCGTCTGGCAGCACACCGGCTACAACACGGTCATCTTCCTCGCCGGCCTGGCCAACCTGCCCGGCGACCTCGACGAGGCGGCCCGGGTGGATGGGGCGCGCGCCTGGGACCGGTTCTGGCAGGTGACCTGGCCCCTTCTCTCGCCCACGACCTACTTCGTGCTCTTGATCAACGTGATCGGGTCGTTCAAGGTCGTCGTCCCGGTGCTCGTCTTCACCGGGGGCGTGGGCGGCGCGACCAGCGCGGGCGGTGGTCCCAACCACGCCGCGGAGACCATCGGCTACTACCTCTACGCGCAGGCCTTTGCCTCCTTCCACGCCGGCTACGCGGGCGCGATCTCGGTCGTCCTCTTCCTGATCATCCTGGCCGTGACCGGGATCCAGATGGGAGTGCTGCGGAGGAGGGTCTTCTACCAATGAGCGTCATGACCGCCGGCGGGCGCAGCCGCTGGATCGGCTACCTGCCGCGCTACCTGGTCATGGTGCCGATCACGCTGGCCTTCATCTTTCCCTTCTACTGGATGCTGGTCATCGCGACCGGAACCCTGCAGACGGTGTTCCAGTTCCCGCCCATCCTCTACCCACTCGGCCACTGGGAGAACTTCCTGGTCGCCTGGGGGGCGGCGATCGATCCCTCGAACAACCAATACCTGCACATCGACTGGCCGCGCTTCTACTTCAACACGGTCCTGATCGCCACCCTGACCACCCTGGCCGTGCTGGTCACCTCGGTGCTGGCCGGCTACGCCTTCGCCTCCATGAGCTTTCCCGGCAAGGGCCTGGTCTTCGGCCTGGTGCTGGCCATCTACATGGTCCCCACCGAGGTCACGCTGGTGCCCAACTTCATCATCCTCAAGGACCTGAGCTGGATCGACACCTACCAGGCGCAGATCGTGCCCTTCGCGGCCTCGGTCTTCGGCATCTTCTTGATGCGGCAGTTCTTCCTGACGCTGCCCAGGGATCTCTGGGAGGCCGCCCAGCTGGACGGCTGCGGCCACCTCCGATTCCTGACCACGATCGCGCTGCCGCTGGCCCAGGCACCCCTGATCACGATCGCGCTCTTCCACTTCGTCGCCAGCTGGAACGCCTTTCTCTGGCCCCTGATCATGACCACCAGCGAATCGGTCCGCCCGGTCCAGGTGGCGCTGCAGTATTTCAGCTACGCGGACGCCACCAATCCCGTGACCCACTCAGCGGGGAGCTTGATGGTGACCGTCCCAATCCTCATCATCTTCGTGTTCGCGCAGAGGTACCTGGTCGGCGGCATCGCATCCACCGGGATAAGGGGGTAAGCAACCCAATGGCGGCGAAAAGGTTGATCGCGTTGGCGGGGGCCTTGCTCGTGATGGCCTGCGGCGGCGCCGGGACGCCCCAGAACCCGAAGCTGGGCGCGCTCTCGAACAAGGTGGAGGTGACCTTCTGGCACGCGTTGAGCGGCGCCCTGGAGGGCGGGCTCAAGCAGATCACCGAGTCGTACAACACGAGCCAGTCCAACGTCCACGTGACGCTGGTCAACAAGGGAGCCTACAGCGACCTGCGCAAGGCGCTCCTGACCGCGCTGGCGGCGGGTTCGCCCCCGGACATGGCGCAGTGCCTCGAAAACCACGCCGCCAAGTACAACGAATCCGGTGCGCTGGCCGACATGACCCCTTACATGAACGCCGCCGACGGCCTCACCGACAGCGACAAGAAGGACATCTTCCCGGTGATGTTCAACGACACCAAGGTGCAGGGGAAGAGCGTGATGTTCCCCTTCAACAAGTCGACCACCGTCCTCTACTACAACCAGGACATGTTCGCCGCCAAGGGGATCTCCACCCCGCCCGCGACCTGGGAGGAGTTCTTCGCCGACGCCCAGAAGCTCGCGGGCCCCGGGGTGGTCGGGGCGGAGTCGCCGCCTCTCGACACCTGGATCTCGATGCTCTACGAGTACGGCGGCAAGCTGTACGAAAACGACAGCAGCCCGAAGAAGGCGGCTTTCAACAGCGCCGTGGGCCTCAAGGTGACCCAGCTCTGGGTCGACGCCCTCAAGGCCGGCTACCTGAAGCCGGTGGGCACGGCCGCCTTCGCCGACCAGGTCGACTTCCAGAACCAGAAGACCGCCATGTACATCTCCACCCAGGTCAGCTACCAGTTCATCAGGGGGCCGATCGGCAGCAAGTTCAAGTTCGCCGAGGCGCCCTTCCCGGCCGGTCCCGGCGGCACCAAGGACGAGATGTTCGGGGCCAACGTCTGCATCTTCAAGAAGTCGGCCCAGGACGTGCAGCACGGCGCCTTCCTCTACATCAAGTACTTCACCGACACCGCCCAGACCGCCAAGTGGGCGCAGTTGAGCTCGTACATGCCCGTCCGCAAGACGGCCTTCGACCAGCTGTCGGGTGACTTCTACAAGGCGAACCCGAGCCAGGCGGTCGGCGTCACCATGCTGACCAAGGGCCAGCTCTTCGTGCCGCCCTTCCTGGGCTCGGGCGATGACCAGCGCGACGCCATCACCAACGAGCTGAACCAGATCTGGAACGGCAAGGAGGACGCCAAGACCGGGCTGGACAAGGCGGCCTCCAAGGTCAACGACATCCTGGCGACCGGGTAATCGACTTCCGGGCGTGGCGTAAGGCCGAGCTGCACTGTCATCTCGATGGTGCGGTCCGGCCCGCCACCGCGGAGGAGCTGGCCACCGAGCAGGGGCTCGATCTCCCCCGCCCCCTGCGCCTGGTGGCCCCGCCCGACTGTCCCTCCCAGGCCGCCTACGTCGCCTACTTCGAACCCATGATCGCGGTCTTGCAGACGGAGGCGGCGCTGGAGCGGGCGGCCCACGAGCTGGGCGCCGATTCCGCCGCCGAGGGAATCGACTACCTGGAGGTCCGCTGGGCGCCGCTGCTGCACCGCCGGCGCGGCCTCAGCGTCCAGCGCGTGATCGAGGCGGTCCTGCGCGGGCTGCACTCGGCGCCCCTGCGGGCGGTGGCCATCGCCTGCGGGCTGCGCCAGCACGACCCCGAGGACAACCTGGCGCTGGCCCGCCAGGCCGGCGTCTACGCCGGCCGCGGCCTGGTCGGCTTCGACCTGGCCGGGGACGAGGCCCGCTTCCCCGCCCGGTCCCACCGGCGCGCTTTCGAGGCCGCCCGCGCTGCCGGGCTCCATCTGACCTGCCACGCCGGCGAGGCGGGCGAGCCGAGCAACGTCATCGAGGCCCTCGAGCTGGGGGTGGAGCGGGTCGCGCACGGCGTGATCGGGGCGCGCGACCCCACCGTGGTCGAGCGCGTCCGCCGCGAGGGCGTCGTCCTGGACCTCTGCCCCACCGCCAACTGGAAGTGCAAGGCGGTGCCGAGGCTGGAAGACCATCCGCTGCCCGGGCTGGTCCGCCAGGGCGTCCGCTGCACGATCAGCACCGACTCCCGCACCGTGGCCGGCACCACCCTGACCCGCGAGCTGCAGCTGGCGGCCGGGATGGGCCTGAGCGAGGAAGAGCTGCGAGAGTGTCTGGACACCGCCTATGAAGCGCGTTTCGATCGCTGACCTGGAGCCGCTCCTCGCGCGCCCGGCGCGGCCGGCGCGCTTTTCGATGGCCGGCAAGGAGCTGGCCGCCGTCTGCGTGCCCCTGCACGAGGCCGAGGGCGACCTCCAGGTCTGGCTGATCAAGCGGCCGGACCGGATGCGCCACCACTCGCGCGAGATCGCCTTCCCGGGCGGCAAGCGGGACCACGCCGACGCCGACCTCTGGGCCACGGCGCTGCGGGAGGCGTGCGAGGAGCTCGGCCTGGAGCATTCCGCGCTGCGCCGGCTGGGCGGCCTGCGCCCGGTGCCGACCGCCACCAGCCGCTTCGCCATCCAGCCCTACGTGGTGGAGGTGGCGGGCGGTACGGTGCCGCGGCCGGAGGCCAGGGAGGTGGCGGCGCTCATCCGCACTCCGCTGGCCGGCTTCTTCGAGGGAGCGGTACCCTATCGGGCGGTGGACTTCAAGACCTGGGTCAGCCCCATCTTCGTCTTCCCGGAAGGCGCCCTCTACGGGGCCAGCGCCCACGTCCTGCAGGAGCTCCTGGAGGTCTACGCGGAGGCCAGCGGCCGGGAGCTGCCTGGACCGGTGCTCACGACCGAGATACCCTGGGCCTGACCGTGTTCAAGGACTTCAGAACGTTCCTGCTGCGGGGCAACGTCGTCGACCTGGCGGTGGCGGTTGTGATCGGTGCGGCCTTCGGCGCGGTGATCGTCGCCTTCATCCGGGCCTTCGTGACGCCGCTGATCACCCTCATCATCGGCAAGCCCAGCTTCGGCGGCCTCAACTTCGTCGTGCGCGGGGTCGTCTTCCCGGTCGGCGAATTCGTGACCGCGCTGCTCGCCTTCGTGGCGGTGGCGGCGGTCGTCTTCTTCTTCGTGGTGGTGCCGGTCAACAAGCTGGTCGAGCGCTCACGCAAGGAGCCGCCCGCCGACCCCACCACCAAGAAGTGCCCCGAGTGTCTGAGCGAGATCCCCATCGACGCCAAGCGCTGCGCGCACTGCACGCAACCCGTCAGCGGCTGATGTCCGACCCCATCCATGGGCGGGGCAAGCCCCGCCCCTACGATAGTTCGGCCAGCTGGCCGACGTGCTCCTCCAGGTGACCCACCAAAAGCGTCTCCAGGTGGTGCCTTAGAGGCGCCGCCTCGTCGCCCTGGCGCGTTCGGTAGACCACCTTCCGCTCCAGGTCGGCCGGCTTCAGCTCGGCCAGCAGCCGCATCAGCTCGTTGATGCCCCCGTCCACGCGCAGCCGGAGCTCGGCCTCGCCCAGACCGGGCCCTCCCGCGATCGCCTGCTGCCGCTGCTCGTAGCCGGCCGCGCCGCGGCCCATCGCGTCCGCGCCGGCCATCACCCCGCGCACCTGCCCGCACCAGAAGGGCAGCACCTCGGCCAGGTGGCCTAGGGTGTTCAGCCGGTTCCAGCGCTCGCCCGTCTTGGGATCAGGCTCCCCCAGGCGCCCGACGCCCAGGTCCGGGATCGCGCGCAGGCGCTCGCGCGCCTCGACCACCCGCGCCCGCATCGCCGCCGGCTCAGCCGGTGCCAAAGAGGCGGTCTCCGAAGTCGCCCAGCCCGGGCACGATGAAGGCCCTGTCGTTCAGCCCCTCGTCCAGCGCCGCGGTGTAGATATCCACCTCCGGGTGTCTGTCCTCGATCACCTTAACCCCCTCCGGCGCCGCCACCACGCAGACCATGCGCGCGTCGCGGCCGCCCGCCTCCTTGATCAGGTCCAGCGCCCGCGCGCCGGAGCCGCCGGTGGCCAGCATCGGATCCAGGAGCAAGGGGACCTTGCCCTTCAGAGGGGGCAGCTTCTGGTAGTAGATGCGGGCGACGGCCGTCTCCTCGTCGCGCTCCAGCCCGATGTAGCCGACCGACAGCCTGGGCAGCAGGTCGAGCACCGGCCCCAGCAGCCCCAGCCCCGCCCGGAGGACGGGGATCGCCACCACCTCGGAGTCGACGAAGCCGGCCGGGGCCGTCTTGAGAGGGGTCTCGACCGTGCCCCGGCGGACGGGTAGGTCGGCGGTGGCCTCGTAGACCAGGAGGGTGATGATCCTGCGGGCCAGCTCCCGGAAGTCGTCAGGGGGCGTGGAGCGGTCGCGCAGGCCGGCCAGGAAATCCCCGACCAGCGGGTGCTTACTGACGTGCAGCGGCACGGTCGCGCGCGATCAGGCGGCGGATGGCGTCGACGGCGACGCGAAGCATGCGGTCCATGTACGAGGGGTCGAGGTGGTGGATCTCTCCCGAGCCCACCTCGTCCACGCAGAGCAGCAGCGACCCGGCCCGCAGCCGGCGGACGGAGCCGACCACGAACAGGGTGGACGACTCCATGTCGTTGGCCATGACCCCCGCCCTCGCCCACATCTCCAGCTCGGCCTTCAGCTCGGGGGCCCTGGGCATGGTGTCGGGCAGGAGGTCGGAGTAGAGCGCGTCCACGGCGCGGATGATGCCCAGGTGGTGCGGCGCCCCCGCCGACTGG
>DATGVT010000430.1:0-4487 GCA_035300005.1 Candidatus Acidiferrales bacterium | reverse complement strand
GGAGGCGTGCTCACATCACCGGTGTGCAAGACGGACTGGTCGCAGAGCGAGTGCCGCGCGTGGCAGGACCAGGGGGTCGACGGAGCGCGCTGGACCTTTCACTCCGGCGACTCCTGCGTGCACCTGGGCTACACGCAGAAGTGCTCCGAAGGCAGCTATCGCCTGCCTGGAGCCTGCTGACCCGCCCCGCGGCCTCGCGTCACTTCACCTAGCGTCACTTCGCGGCCCCTCCCTACCCTCCCCTCGAGGGGAGTCCATTTAAGCGGGGGGCGGCGGGAAGGCCCCCGGCGGCGCGTACCAGTCGTTCGGATTGACGCCGGTCACGGTCGCCCCCGCGCTGACGGGGACGTCGATCAGCGTGTGGTCGGTGCAGCTGGCCAGCAGGCCGCAGGGAACCGCGCGGCTGTAACCACCCACCAGCCCGCCGCCGGGGTCGGACTGGCGGTAGGCGAGAACGTGGTAGGTGCCGGGGGCGATGCCGGAGATCGTGTATGAGAACTGGTTGGTGCTGGTCAGGACCGAGTAGTGCTGCGAGGGGGCGCCGACCCGGACCGCGTAGATGATCAGCGGCGGGATCTGCGAGCTCGGGTACATTAGCCGGTCACCCGAGATCGCACCCGGCTGCGGCAAGGGGCTGGGCGCCGGCGTCACACCGGGCGGCAGCGGGAAGGCGCCCGGCGGCGCGTACCAGTCGCTGGGGTTGATGCCGGTCACGATCGCCCCCGCGCTGACGGGGACGTCGATCAGCGTGTGGTCGGTGCAGCTGACCAGCAGCCCGCAGGGGACGGCCCGGCTGTAGCCGCCGGCGAAGCCGTTGCCCGGGCTGGACTGCAGGTAGGCGATCACGTGGTAGGTCCCGGGCATGACGCCCGGGATGTTGTAGGTGAACTGGTTGAGGGTGGTCGCGACCGAGTAGTAGAGGCCGGCGCGGTCCACGCTGAGGGCGTAGATCAGCAGCGGCGGGATCTGCGAGCCCGGGTACATCAGGCGATCGCCCGAGATCGCCCCTGCGGTCGGTGACGGGGTGGGGGTCGGGGAGGCGGCCGGCGAGGCCACCGGCGAAGGCGGCGGCGTGGCCCGACCGAAGGTCGGACCGGTGCAGGCCACGAGTGCCAGGACGGCCAGGGCCAGGCCGAGGGCCTTCAAGGCCCGCAGCTTAGCGTCACTTCACGGCCCCTCCCTTCCCGCCCCGGAGGGGAGAGTCACGCCGTGGACGCGCTCCAGGGTCCGCAGGTCGCGTTCCAGGGACGCCCACACCCGCTCCCGCGCCTCCGGCCTGGGCACGAAGGAGGCCGGGTCGAGGAGCCCCGCCGCCAGCTCGGGCCGGCCCACCATCTCGGCGAAAAGGAGCGTCCAGGCCCGGGGCACCACCTCGCGCACGGCGTAGCCGCCGCCGCCCAGCGCCAGCCAGCGGCCCTCGCAGAGCTCGTGCGCCAGCTGGTGGAAGCGGGCGCCCACCCGCGGCCAGAGGCGGGTCGAGGTCTGCAGGTGGGCCAGGGGGTCGAGCAGGTGGCTGTCGCAGCCGTCCTGCGTCACCAGCACCGTGGGGCGGAAGCGGCGGAGCATGGCCGGCACCACGGCCTCGAACCCCTCCAGCCAGGGCTCGTCCCAGGTATAGGGCAGGAAAGGCAGGTTGACCGCGGTGCCGGCGCCTGGCCCCCCACCGGCGTCGTCCGGTTCGCCAGTGCCCGGGAAGAGGTAGCGGCCGCTCTCGTGGAGGCTGATGGTCAAGACGTCGGGCACGGAGCGGAATATGGCCTCGGTGCCGTCGCCGTGATGGACGTCCACGTCTACGTAGGCGACCCGATGGCCCTGCCGCCGGAGCCACTCCATCGCCACCGCGGCGTCGTTGTAGACGCAGAACCCGGACGCCCTCGCCGGCAGCGCGTGGTGAAGGCCGCCGGCGGGGTTGAAGGCGTGCCGGAAGCGGCCTCCGTGCACCGCCTCGGCGGCCATCAGGCTGGCGCCGACCACGATCGCGCAGGCTTCGTGCATCCCGTCCGCGATGGGGTTGTCCTGGATCGGGTTGTCCGGGGTGGCGAAGCCCGCCTGGCGCGCCTGCCGCACGGGCACCTGGGCCCGGAGCTCGGGGTCGCTGAGCCTCCGGACCAGCGCCACGTATTCAGGGGAGTGGACCAGCTGCAGCTCCTCGGGGGTCGCTTCCCGGGGCGGCGCCAGCTCGCAGAACTCGACCAGGCCGGTGTCCCGGATCAGGTCCACGGTCAGCTGGAGGCGAAGCGGCTGCAGGGGATGGTCCTCGGAGAGCCGGTAGCGCTGAAAGGCGTCCCCGTAGACCAGCAGGACGTCGCCCGGCACCGCCTTAGAGTATGCGGGGCGGGGTTAGGGGGCTGAATGGAAGCCGACCTGGTCGTCCACTCCATCGGACAGCTGGTCACCTGCGAGCCCAGCCAGGGCGAGGGCGCCCTCGGCCTGCTGCGCAGCGCGGCCGTGGCCGCCCACCAGGGCCAGGTGGTCTGGGTCGGCCCCTCGGCACGCTGGGCCTGGCGCGTCACGCCCCAGGACGACGCCCGGATCATCGACGCCCAGGGCCGGGCGGTCATCCCCGGCTTCGTGGACGCCCACGCCCACCTGCTCTGGGCCGGCTCGCGGGCCGACGAGCATGCCGCCCGCATGCGCGGCCAGCCCTTCTTGGGCGGCGGCATCATGCGCACCGTCCGCCTCACGCGCGCCGTCAGCGAGGACGAGCTGGTCGAGCTCGGGCGCCGGCGGCTGCGCAGCTTCCTCCGCCACGGCGTCACCGCCCTGGAGGCCAGGTCCGGCTTCGGGCTGACGCCCGAGGCCGAGGAGACCATCCTGCGGGCGACCGCCCGCCTGGCCGAGGAGACCCCGCAGCGGCTGGTGCCCACCTTCATGGGCGCGCACGTGGTGCCGGACGGCATGCGCGCCGAGGAGTACGTGACCGAGCTGGTCGACGACATGATCCCGCGCTTTCGGGGCCTGGCCACCTTCTGCGACGCCTGGTGCGACCCGGGGGCCTTCGAGGTCGGCCAGTGCCGCCGGATCCTGCGCAAGGCGCTCGGGCTCGGCTACCAGCTCAAGCTGGACGCCTCCCAGCTGGCGCCCGGCGAGGGTCCCCGCCTGGCCGTCGCGCTGGGCGCGACCAGCGTCGACCACGTCAACTACCTGCGCGACGGCGACGCCCGCCTGCTGGCCTCCTCACCGGTGGTCTGCGTGATCTGCCCGGGCTCCACCGTCAACCTGAAGCTGGCCTCGGAGGGCTCGGCGCGGGCGCTGGCGGCGGCCGGCTGCCAGATCGCGATCGCGACCGACTACAACCCCGGCACCTCCTGCAGCGAGAACATGTGTCTGATGATCGGCCTGGCCTGCCTGGAGCTGGGCCTGACCCCGGAGGAGGCGATGCGGGGAGCCACCCTGGGCGGGGCGCAGGCCCTCCGGATCCAGCGGCAGTGCGGGTCCATCCGCCTGGGCAAGCGCTGTGACCTGGTGCTGCTGGACGCCGAAAGCTACCTGGAGATCCCTTACCGGCTGGGCGTCAACCTGGTCGAGACCGCCATCTGCGCGGGCCGGCTGGCCGCCGCCGACGGGGCCGCCGACTGAGCCAGCTCTTCGAGGCGGTCCCCAACTTCTCCGAGGGGCGCGACCCGGCCACCCTGGCCGCCCTTTCGGCGGCGGCCGGCGCCGCCCATCTCCTCGACGCGGACGCCGACCCCGTGCACCACCGGCTGGTCCTCAGCCTGGCCGGCGCGCGCTCCCCGCTGCTGGAGGCGCTGCTTTCGGCGGTCGGCACCGCGCTCGAGCGCATCGACCTCCGCCGCCACCAGGGAGTGCACCCGCGGGTGGGCGTGGCCGACGTGCTGCCGATAGTGCCGCTGGGGTCGACCTCGCTGGCCGAGTGCGAGGACCTGGCCCGGGAGCTGGGGGCGCGCATCTGGCGCGAGCTCCGGGTGCCCGTCTTCTTCTACGGGCGCGGCCGGTCCCTGGCGGCGATTCGGGCCGGCCGGCTGCAGCCGGACCTGGGCGGCCCCGACCCCCACCCCACCGCGGGCTACGCCTGTGTGGGGGCCCGCGCGCCGCTGGTCGCCTTCAACGTGGTTCTGCCCGAGCTCAGCCTGGCCGCCGGCCGGAAGCTGGCGAAGTCCCTGCGCGAGTCGAATGGCGGCCTGCGCGGGGTGCAGGCGCTGGCGTTCCAGCTCAGCCCCGGCCGCGTGCAGCTCTCGATGAACCTGTTCCGTCTGGAGGAGACGACGCCGGGCTCGGTGCTGGCCGAGCTGGAGCGGCGAGGCGTCGTGGCCGGGGACGCGCAGCTGGTGGGCCTCTGCCCGGCCTTGGCGGCCGGGCCCGAATCCCACCGCCGGCTGCTGGAGGGCCGGCTGGCCGCCGCCGCTGCCCGCGCCGGGGCCCGCCTCTGCTTCCGGCGCGGCGACGACGAGCACCGCCGGCTGGGGCGCCGCCTGGCCCGGGAGGCGGACGAGCTGGCCGAGCTGGAGTCGGAGCCGGAGGAACTG
>DATGVT010000429.1:0-2763 GCA_035300005.1 Candidatus Acidiferrales bacterium | reverse complement strand
TCGCTTAGGAGACTGCTTAGCTGTAGGCTGGGCCTGCGATGGCCAGCGTGGGAGAGGTCATGAGCCGCGAGCTGGTGATCCTGCCGCCCACCGCCACCGTCGGTGACGCCGTCTCCGAGATGCACCGGCGCCAGGTGGGCTCGATCCTGGTCCTCCGGGACGGCCAGCTGGCCGGCATCTTCACCGAGCGGGACGTGGTGCGCGCGCTCTCGCTGGACGCGGGCGCGCCGCGTCAGGCCCTCTCGGACTGGATGACGCACAACCCGCAGACCATCTCGCCGGACGCGCCAGTCGATGACGCGCTCGACCTCATGCTGGAGCGCGGCTTCCGCCACCTGCCGGTCACCCAGGGCCGGGAGCTGGTGGGGATGGTGTCGATGCGCGACCTCTCGCGCGCCGCCGCCGAAGAGAGCTGAGGCCGAGCACCAGCAGGATGCCCGCCCCGGCGACGCCCGCCGCGGGCGCCCAGCCCGGGAGCCTCGGCGCGGCCGGCGGCGGGGCCGCTGCCCCCTGGGGAGCAGCGCGGCCGCCGAACCAGGCCGTGAAGGGCGAGCCGGTGAAGAAGTCGCGCAGCAGGCGGCTCACCTTCTCCATCCCCTGCGGGCTGGGATGGGTGCCGTCGGCGGCGGCGTCCGAGCAGGTCCACTGGAAGCCGGTGCCGCGGGTGCCGTCGGTCCAGAGGTAGGGTCCCCAGCCCACCCAGGGCCGCCGGTCGGGATGAGCGACCGAGTCCGCCACCAGCCACTTGACCGCGAAGCCGCTGGCGTAGGCGTAGGGCTCCGGGTTCAGCGCCGTGGTGGCGTAGCCCGCGTAGGTGCGGGGCGAGACGAACACCTGCCGCAGGTTGGGGAAGCGCTGGGCCGCGATCGCCACGATCGCCGCCAGCTCGCCCTCCAGCCGGCGCGCGTAGGCCAGCTCGTCGCCGGTGGGTCCGGCGTCGGCCTCCTTGAGCCAGATCGCCTGGACCTGGCCGTCAGCGGCCCCGGCCTGCTGCAGCCGCTGCTCCACCACCGTCCAGGTGCGGGCGCCGGGGGCGGCCCAGATCGCGGCCGTCTGGCCGCCCTGGGCGCCGTCCACCAGCAGCACCGAGTCCGCCTTCTGGGGGTCGGCGCGCTCGGCGCGCGCGAAGGCCGAGAACTCCTGGGTCGCGTTCGACATCCCGATCGAGAGCAGCACGGCGGGCGGGGACACCCGCGCGGCCGCCTGCAGGCCGGCCTGCCGGTAGGCTGCGGGCGGCTGGTTGGACCCGCCCGGGTAGAGGCCGCCCGGCTCGCCCCGGTAGGTGCCGGCCCCGAGGTCAGGCAGGGCGAGCAGGCCGGTGCTGGTGCGCGAGCAGTTGGCGGCCGCGTCGGCGGGCGCCGGGGATAGGGCCAGCAGCCCGATCCCGAGGCCGGCCAGGGCCAGCAAGCGCCTGTCCACGCGCTCAGCCTGCGGGCGGGCTGTCAGCGGTCCGGCAGCCGGAGGTCAGGGCTTTGTCAACGCCTCCGGTCCGCCCGCGGGCCGGTAGTCGGCGTAGAAGCGGTTCCAGCCCACCGGCTCGAACCCCAGCCGGCGCAGGATCGGCCCCGACATCCGGCCGGCGCTCACGGCCAGGCCGGGGGCACCCTGCTCCCGCGCCAGCCGCAGCCGCTCCGCGACCAGCGACCGGTACACGCCGCGGCCGCGCTGGTCAGGCCGGACGCCGCCGCCGTTGATCCAGGCGCCGCGCCCGGGCTCGACCGTGAGCCAGCCCATCCCCGCCGGCCGGCCGCCGGCCAGGGCCAGCAGCAGGCGCCGGCCCTCGGTCGCCAGCGCCTCCTGATAACGCTGCCGGCGCTGGGCGGTGAGCAAGGGCAGCTCCTCGGCGACTCCGATGAAGGCCTCCTGCTGCAGCGCCTCCGCGAGCGCGAAGGTTTCCAGCGAGCCCAGGCCGTCCTGGAACTCGACCCCCGGCGCCGCCTCCAGCCGGGCCTCCGCGGGCAGCACCATCACCGTCACCTCGGGATCGAGGTGGTCGGGCTCGACGCCGCGCCGGCGCAGGCGCCGGCCGAGGTCTTTGGGCTCCGTGCCGGGGTCCTCCACCCACATCAGCGGCAGCCGGTGGCGCGCCGCCAGCAGGCGGGCCTCGTCGATGACCCGCTCGGCGCGCCGCGGCGTGCAGCGGACGCGGGAGACGTGGTTCGGCCCCGGGATCGGCCAGCTGGGCCGGAGCCGGACGACCCGCTCCTCGGTGGCGTCGATCAGGCAGCCGGGCTGCGGCCGCGGGGTGAGGTCGAGGGCGAACTCGACCAGGCTCTGAGATACTCGCGGCATCAGGTCATTCTCGCGGCTGCTGCGCAGGCTCGACCTCCTGGACCTGGCGCTGGCCGGGCTCGGCCTGGCCTTCGCCCTGGTCCTGGCCGCCGCGGGGGCAGCCCTCTTCTACGGGCCCAACGGCGGTGACCGGCAGGCGGTTGCGGCGGCCGTGGCCCTGATCGTGGGCGGGGGCCTTCTATATGCTTGGCGGCCTGGAACCGGCGGCCTCCTCGACTAGCGCCTAAAGGAGCCCCCCTGGACAGCTTCCACGCGATCCTCTTCTATGCGTCCTCGGCCGTCGCCGTGGGCGCCGGCCTGGCGGCGGCGCTGGTCCCCGGGCGCGGGCGGCGCGGCCTGGCGGTGGCCGGGCTGGGAATCGGGCTGGCCGGCCTCTACGCCTCTCTGTCGGCCGGCTTCGTGGCCCTGGTCGCGCTGCTCTCGCTGCTGGCCATGGCCGCGCTCCTGGCCTCGCCCGCCTACCGGCGCCTG
>DATGVT010000428.1:0-4540 GCA_035300005.1 Candidatus Acidiferrales bacterium | reverse complement strand
GACGAAAGCGTCGCCGGAGGCGGTTGCGAAGGCCAGGGCTCAGGCTGACGAGCTCAGGGCCAAGATCGCGCGACTCTCCAGCCAGTAATCGCCAGTAATCGGAACCTAAGCTTCTTTCGTGCTTCTGCTGCTGCCCGCCGGCCTGCTGGTAGCCGGCGCTGCACTCACGCTCCTGCTGCGGCGGCGCTGGCCGGTCGCCGCCGCCGCCTGGCTGGCGCTGACCGCCGAGATCGCCATCTACGTGCCCACGCGCGCGGTCCAGGAGCTGATCTCGGGTGGGCTGGGCTTCGGCGCCCAGCTCACGCTGCGGCTGGACGCGGTCTCCTTCGCGTTCACGCTCTTCCTGCTCCTGCCCGCCGCGGTGCTGTTGACCTTCCAGCCGCGGACCGGGGCGCAGGCTGCGGCGGCCGGCCTGGCCGCGGCGGCGGCGGTGCTCTGCGTGCAGGCCGGCGGCCTCCTGCTGGCAGCGGTCGCCGGGGGCACGGCGGGCAGCCTGGTGCTCCTCGACCTGGACCTGGAGGCGGAGCCGGCCCCTCGCCGGCACTGGCTGCCGGTGCGCGCCGCCTGGCTGGGGGTCGCCTGGACCGCGGTGCTGCTCCAGGTCGCGGGCGGCACGGCCGTCTACTCGGCGGTCCCCGTCTCCGCGCTAAGCGTCCCCATCTGTTCCTTGCTGGTGGTGGCCGCCCTACTCGCCTCCGGCCTGGTGCCTGGCGTGCCCCTGATCGCAACCGGGCAGCGCGGCCTGGCGGCCGCGCTTCTCTTCCCGCTCGGCTTCTACCTGCTGGTGCGCGCCTACGACCTGGGCGCCGGGCGCCTGCCCGCGCCCTGGCTCAATCTGGCGTTGGTGGCCGCCGGCGCGCTGATCGCGCTGCTGGCAGCCTGGCGGGGCCAGGCGGCGACCAGCCGGCGCGACTACCTGGCCGAGGTCCTGCCCGGGCTGGGCGGCCTGGCCGTGTTCGGCCTCGGCCTGGGCACCGCGCTCGGGCTGACGGCCGCCGTCACCAGCCTGGCCGCCGCGGCCCTGCTGGCGGGGCTGCTGCCTTTGATGCCCGAGCGCACGCCGGGTCCGGTGCTGCTGGGTCTGGCGGCCGCGGCGGGGATCCCGCCCGGACTGGGATTCGCCGGCCGCCTCCTCACCTACCAGGGCGCGCTGGAAGCCGGCGAGGCCAAGGCGATGCTCGGCATCCTGGTGGTGGCGGCGTGGCTGCTGACCCTGGCCGGCGCCGCCCGGGCCGTCCGGCTGCCGGCGGGCCGGGTAGAGGCCCCCGGGCGGGCGGGCGCCGGGTTCGCCGCCGGCCTGGCGGGGCTGGTGCTGGCGGGGGGCGCCGGCCTCGGCCTGCTCGCCTCCGGCCTCGCCGTGCCGGCCGCCCAGGAGGCGCTGGGCCAGCCGGGCTCGCCGCTCACCGGAGGGCTGCTGACGGTGACCTCGGCGGCCGGCTCCTGGGCGGCAGTGACCCTGGCCGGCCCCGTGATCCTGCTCGGCCTGCTGGGCGCCGCGGCCAGCTGGCGAGCCTGGCCCAGCGCGCTGCCGGCGCGCCCGGAGGGCCCGCCGCCACTACTGTCCGGCCCCGGGCCGATCGAGGTCGCCGGGCTCCGCCTGGCAGCGCCTTCGGTCGATGAGTACCGGAGCCTTTTCAACCCGGCCGCCATCGATCGCGCGCTCTCCAGCGGGCAGCCCTGGCTCTGGGTGGCCGTCCTGCTTGCGCTCGCTCTGGTCGTCCTGCCCAACCGGTGATGGGCGCGGTGGCGGCCGCCGGAGCCCTCATCGCCTGGCTCGGGGGCACGCTGCTGGTTCTCTCCGAGGCAAGGCGCGGCCTGGCCCTGGGGCTGCTCACCCTGGCCACCGGTCTGGGTCTCTGCCTGCTCGTTCAGGCCAGCCTGGAGGCGGCCGCGGTGATGCTCGCCGGAGGCCTGGCCGCCGGCGCCCTGCGGCTGCGCGACGGCGCTCCGGGGTGGGGGGTGATGCCGCCCGGGGCCACGCCACGCGTCCTCCTCTGCGTGGTGCTCGGCCTCTTGGCCGTCTGGCTGGGCCTGACCGTCCTTTCCGGCCCCGGCGGCTCGACCCGGGTGGCGGTGCTGTCGGCGCTCGGCCTGGCCGGCGGGCGGGTGCTCAGCACTGAAGACCGGCCCGGCGCCCTCGCCGCCGCCGCCGCCCTGGCCCTGGCGCTGGGCGGCCTCGGCGCGTTCGCGGCCCCGCCGCTGCAGCTGGTGACCGCGGCCGCCGGTTCGCTGATCGCCTGCCTGCTCGCGCTTCTGCCCGCCGACAGTCACCAGCTCGAGCTGCGCGAGACGGAGGGCGGGCCAAGTGAGGTCTGAGGCGGCTCCCCGCGGGGCTGCCCTGGCCGGCGCCGCGGCCGCCGCCCTGGCCGCGGCCGGCCTGCTCGCCGTCCTGGCGGTGGTCCCGCTCCAGCCCGCCCCGGGCACCATCCCGGTGCTTGGCGCGGGCGTCCTGGCGCTGCTGCTGCTGGCCGCGGTGAGGAGGTCCGGGCGCCTGGAGCTGCTGGCGGCGGGCGGCCTCGCTCTGGCGGGGCTGGCCGCGATCGCGGTGGCGCCCAACCTGCTGCTGGCCGCGCTGCTCTTGCTCGGCCTGGCGGCCGCCCAGGGCGCCCTTCCCGGCCGCCGCCCACTGGCGGCCCGGCTCCGCGGTCCGGCCCTGGCTGTGCTGCTGCTGGGGCTGGGTGACATCCTGGCCCGCTCGGCTGCGGTTTCGGGTGCCTCCAGGCTGGCGGCGCTGCTGCTGGCGCTGGGTCTGGTGGCGGCGGTCGGCTTGCTCCCCTACCTTCAGGAGCTGGCCCCGGGAGAGGGCCTCGCCTCGCCGACCTGGTGGCTCGCCTTCTGCGGCCCGGTGCTGGCGCTGGCACTGGCCCGCCAGCTTCCGCCCCTGATCGCGCCCGCCGCGGCGCCGGTCTTCGGCTCGCTGCTGCTGGGGCTGGGGCTGGTCAACGCGGCCGTGGGATCGCTGGCCGCCTGGCTTACCCCCGAGAAGGAGTCTGCCTGGCGCTACTCGTTCGTGGCCGACTTCGGCCTGGTGATGATCGCCCTCGGCCTCGGACCGGCCGACGGGAGGGCTGCCGCGGTCCTGCTCCTGCTCACCGTGCTGCTGGCGCGGCTCCCGGCCTACGCCTGGAGCCGGACCCCGCCCGCCGGCAGCCGCCGGTTGGGGCCGCTGGGGGTCCTCGCCGCCGCGCTGCTGGCGGGCGCGGCTCCCTTCGCCGGCTTCGCCGGCCGCATCCTCCTGCTGCGGGGCGCCTCCGAGCTCTACTGGCCGCTGGCCCTGGCGCTCGCCCTCGCCCTCCTGCTCTGGGTGCCGGCTTCCCTGCGCCTGGCCCAGGGCCTGAGCCGGCCCACCCGCCGCCAGGCGGCCGGCCTGGCCGCCCTGGTAGCAGTCAACCTGGCACTCGGCCTCTACCCGGCGCCTCTGCTGGCACTCATCTGATGCCCTGGGCCGACCTCGGCCTGCACACCCTGGCCCTGGTCGCCTACCCGGGCGGATTGACGCTGCTGGCCGCCGGCTTGCTGGCCGAGGCGGGCGCTGGTCTGGTGCTGGGTCGCGGTGGCTGGCTCCCCTCTGCGCGCCTGCTGCTCCGCGCCGCCACGCCCCATCCGCTGGCGGTGGGGGCCGCGCTGTTCGCGCTCCTGGCGGCGACCCAGATCGCGGCGCCCTTCAACCCGGTGCCGGCCCCGCAGCGCAACCTGCTGGTGGCGCTGGCCGCGCTAGCCGGCGCCGCCTGGGGCGTCTGGGTCTGGGCCTGGGAGCGCCGCCGCTTCGACGCCGGGCTGCTCCTGGTCGCCCAGGCCGCCTGGCTGGTCGCCCTGCTCGCCCCCACAGTGGAGGTGCAGAGCCTGCGGCCGCAGGCCCTGGGCGCCGTCTTCGTCACCTACCTGCTGCCTCTGAAGGTGGCCTGCGCCGTTCTCTACCTGCTCTGTCTGCCCGCCCTGATCCAGCTGCTGCCCGAGCTGGCGCCGGAGGGGATGTACGGCAGCCCCGGCCGCCGCCGCGGGGTGGAGGAGGCGGGCTTCGGGGCCCTGCGGTTGATGCTCTGGCTGCCCTACTGCGGGCTCTTCACCTCGCTCTTCTTCGCGCCGCCGGCCGACGACGCGGCCGGCCTGCTCCGCTTCGGCCTCCTGACCCTGGCCGCGGCCGCCGCCGCCGTCGGGCTGACCGCGGTCCTGCTCCGCCTCGGGCCCGGCTCCGGCCGCGCCCTCTACGTGCGTGTCGTCGGCCCGCTGGCCCTGGGCGTCGCCCTGCTGGCCGTGGTCACCATCACACTGCAGGGCTTGACCTGAACCACTGAATCTGGTGGCGGTGACTTGGTGTTCACACCAGGTTGTGTATCATGTCGCCCGACCGCACCCCTCCTGGACAGTCCTGAAACCGCCATGAACGTCCTCTCCTCGGTGCTGGGCATCTGGTCGAGCGACATGGGCATCGACCTGGGTACCGCGAACACGCTCGTCCACCTGCGGGGCCGCGGCATCGTGCTCAACGAGCCGTCGGTGGTGGCGGTGAGCAAGCGCACCGGCCAGGTGCTTGCGGTCG
>DATGVT010000427.1:0-6273 GCA_035300005.1 Candidatus Acidiferrales bacterium | reverse complement strand
TGGTCATCTGCTCGCACGTGCTCTACGGAGTGGCGGACCCGGTGCCCTTCCTCCAGAAGCTCGCCTCGTGCGCACGCGAGCGCGTCTTCATCTACCTGCGGGACCGCCAGCAGCTCGCCGTCGCCGACCAGCTGTACGCGGTCCTGGCGGGCCGGCCGCGCTCGCGGCAGCCGGTCTTCCAGGACCTCTACAACCTGCTCCGGCAGCTCGGCGTGGACCCGGACGTCAGCCTGCTCCGCTACCCCGCCTTCATCCGCTATCAAGACCTGGAGCAGGCCCTGGCCGACTGCCGCGAACGCGTCGGTCCGGCCTGGGACGAGGAGCGCGGCCGGGCCTGGCTGGAGGGAAACCTGCGCGCCGAGGCCGACGGCGGCCTCGTCTACGAGGGCGGGGAGATGGTGTCGGGGGTGGCGCACTGGCAGCCACGGGGATGACCGCCGACGAGCTGAGCATCCGCCCGGTGCGGCCGGCCGACCGCGGCCGGGTCGAGGAGATCTGCTCCGACATCTGGGGCGGCGGCGACTACCTGCCGGGCGTCTTCGACCGCTGGGTCGCGGACGCCGGCGCCTCCTTCCAGGCCGGCGAGCTGGAGGGCGTGGTCGTGGCCCTGCAGCGCCTGCGCCCGTACGCGCCGGGACTCCTCTACTACGAGGGTCTGCGCGTCGCCTCCAGCCACCGCCGGCGCGGGCTGGCGCGGGCCATGCTCACCTCCGCGATCGCGGAGGCTCGGGAGCAGGGCTTCCGGGAGATGCGGCTGGCGACCGAGAACCCCGACGCCGCCCGGCTCTTCGAGTCCGCGGGTTTCGAGCGGTTGCTGGAGGCGGGATGGTGGCGGGCGGACCGCCGGGAGGGCGGAGAGGCGGCGACGATCCCGGGCGAGGCGGAGGCGGTGCGGGCGTTCCGGCGCCTGCTCGAGCATCCCAGCACCGCCAGCTACCGGGGGCTGATCGCCGACCCCGGCGGCCCGCTCGACCTGGGCGAGGACGCGATCAGGGAGCTGGCCGGCGAGGGCCAGATCCGGCTGGGGGAGGGCGGCCGCGCGCTGCTCCTGATGCGCCGGCAGCAGTGGGGCGCCTGGAAGAACGCGGGGGCGGTCCTGGGCCAGGGCGCGGCCCTGCGCGACCTTCTGCTCGCCCTGCGCTTCGAGGCCGACATCGACGGCGACCGCGGCGCCTTCCTGGCCCTGCCCCCCTCGCACCCCGCGCTCGAGGACGTCCAGGAGGTCGGCTACGATCAGCCGGATGCCGACGAGCGCATCTGGTTCTACGGCCTGAGGCTGCAGCCTTGACGCGGCGCTACGTGATCCTCGGCAACGGCATCGCCGGCCAGACCTGCGCCGAGCAGCTTCGCCGGCTGGACGCCGAGGCCCCGATCGTGATGGTGGCCGCCGAGCAGCACCCGCTCTACAACCGGGTGGCGCTGCCGCGCTACCTGCGCGGCCAGGTGCGCCGGGAGAAGGTCTTCATGCGCACCCTCGCCGACTACCAGTCGAAGGGCATCGACCTGCACACCGAGACCTGGGCCACCGAGGTCGATCCCGCCCAGCGCGTGGTCCGCACCAGCCGCGGCCAGGAGCTGCCCTATGACGCGCTGCTGGTGGCGACCGGCGGCCGCCCCAAGCCGCCGCCCTGGCCGGGCGCCGAAGAGGTCGGCAGGCTCTACGGCTTCCAGACCATCGACGACACCGACCACATCATCGAGGACGCCGACCGCTCCCAGCGGGTGCTGGTGATGGGGGGCAGCTTCATCGGCTACGAGCTGGCCGAGGGAATCCGCTACCGGGACAAGGCACGCGTGACCTGGCTCATGCGCGGCCCCTGGTTCCTGCGCTACGTGCTGGACGAGGAGGGCGGCCAGCTCTGCCGGCTGCTGGGGGAGCAGGCGGGGGTCGACTTCATCACGCTGGACGAGGTGCAGAAGTTCAGCCGCTTCAACGGCTGCTTCCGCGCCACCACCCAGGGCGGGCGCACCGTGGACTTCGACGTGCTCACCTACGGCGTCGGGCTCGACTACTACACGGAGCCGGTGCGGGCCGCCGGGGTGGAGCTGCGGGGCGGCATCGTCACCGACTCCCGGCTGCAGACCAACGTGCCCGGCATCTACGCCGCCGGCGACATCGCGATGTTCTTCGACCTGATGATCCAGAAGCACAACCAGATGGGCACCTGGGACAACGCCGAGGGGCACGGGCGGGTGGCGGCGGTCAACATGGCGGGCGGCGACGAGGAGTACTTCGACGTCCCCACCTACACGACCACCATGTTCGGATCCACCCTGGCGGTGATGGGCGTGACGCCGGACGTGCAGCCCGGGCTGGAGTCGGTGCGGACCTTCAGCTTCGAGGAGAGGTTCTACCGCAAGCTCTTCTTCTACGACGACCAGCTGGTGGGGGCGATCATGATCGGCCCGCCCAAGGGCCGGAAGAAGCTGATCGAGATCATGCGCTCGCGGCAGAAGATCACGCGGCCGCGGGAGGAGCTGCTGGACCCTGCGAACCTGAAGGACTGAGGCGGTTCTTCGGACTGACAGTGCGCTCGCCCAGAAAGTAGAGAAGCAGCACTCCCTCGAAAGTCAGTACCGGCCAGGCCAGGCCGGTGGACGAGAACCAGCCGGCCAGCCAGCCCAGCACCAGGATCACGGTCAGGGGGATCTGCCGGGGATTGCGGAAGAGCAGCCAGATCGGCACCAGCAGCACGATGAAGTCGGCCGGCGTCAGGTGGTGGTTGACGAGCAGCGAGCCGGCCACCCCGACCGCGATCGCCACTTCTGGCGCCTGGCTGCGGTTGACGCGGGCGGCGACCACCGTCGCGGCGGCGATCATGGCCACGACCGGCCACCAGAGTGGCCCATGCGAGGGCGCCAGGGAGAAGTTCAGGAACCGGCTGCTGTCCCACATCGCGCGCCCCAGCGACCAGTAGGCATCCAGGCCGTGGCCGCCCAGGGAGGCGGCGCAGGCCAGGGCCAGCACCAGGCTGGCCGCCGCCCAGACCGCGAACGCCCGCCAATAGCCGGCCGCCAGCAGCGCGAACGGAACCAGGAGGGCAAGGTTGGGCTTGACCAGGATCAGCACCAGAGCCAGGCCGGCGCCCCGCTCGTGCCCCCTTCTCAGAAGCCACCACGCACCCGCCAGCGAGCCCAGCACCAGTGGCGAGAGCGGCGCGGACTCGACCATCACGAAGACGGGCAGGAAGCCAAGCGCGGAGAGAAGGTAGGCGGCTCGGTTGGGGACGCCGGGCGGGGAGAGCAGCTGGCTGGAGGCGACGACGGCGGCCAGGCTGAAGACGGTCCACACGGCGAGCGCCGCCCCGAAAGGCAACGCTGTCAGGGGCAGCAGGAGCCAGGCCACGAAGGGCGGATTGATGAAGGGCACCCACTGCGTGCCCGCCCAGACCAGCTGCAGCGCCTGCTGCTGAAGGTCGGGGTCGTAGAGGCGGTCGAAGCCCCAGCGGGGCCCGATCAGCGCCACGGCGTAGAAGATCCGGAAGTCGCTCTCCGAGAGCTTGGCCGGAATCGCGTTGGCGACCTGGTAGAGGTTGAAGAGCGTGAGCTCGGCCAGCGCCACGATGGCGGCGGCCACCAGCATCCGGCCTGGGCTTTTCAGCAGCCGCCGCAGCACGGGGCCGCAGCATAGCGCCCGTTAGACTCTCGGCGGCGATGGGGGCCAGCCAGCGCGAGTATCACAAGGACTGGAGCCCGACCCTCAGCCGGGAGATGGAGCTGCTCCGCTTCGGCAGCGCCGGACTGTCGATCCTGGTCTTCCCCACCTCCATGGGCCGCTTCTTCCAGTGGGAGGACTTCGGCCTGATCGGCGCCCTGGAGGACAAGGTCGAGCAGGGCTGGATCCGGCTCTGGTGCGTGGACAGCATCGACGGGGAATCCTGGTACGCGAAGTCGAGGCCGCCCGAGGACCGCCTCCGCCGCCACCTGCAGTACGAGCGCTACCTGCTTGACGAGGTCCTGCCCCGGATGCCCGGCCGGCCGGTCACGGCGGGCACCTCCTTCGGCGCCCTCCACGCGGTTCTGCTGGCGCTGCGCCACCCCCTGCGGGTGAACGGCTTCATCTCGCTCTCGGGAGCCTTCGACACCGCCCGCTGGCTGGACGGCGAGCCCGCCGGCGACGACGCCTACTTCTTGAACCCTCTCTCCTTTGTGCCCGGGCTGCGCGACGAGGCCTACCTAACTCCCCTGCGGGCGATGGAGAAGCGCGTCATCGCCACCGGCGCCGAGGACCCCAACGTCGAGGAGTCGGTCCGACTGGGAACCCTGCTGCGGGAGAAGGGAGTCGGCGTGCAGCTGGACCTCTGGCCGGGCTGGTCGCATGACTGGCCGTTCTGGAAGGAGATGATGCGCAAATATGTCTAGTCAGCCGCGGCGGATCGGCCTGCTGATCGGCCGCGAGAACACCTTCCCCGGGCCCTTCATCGACGCCGTCAACCGAAAGGGCCAGGCCGACGGCATCTCCGCCGAGCTGGCGGTGCTGGGCGGCACCTCCGAGCTGGAGGAGCCTTACTACGCGGTGCTGATCGACCGCATCTCGCATGAGGTGCCCTATTACCGAGCCCACCTTAAGCAAGCGGCCCTGATGGGCAGCGTCGTCATCAACGACCCTTTCTGGTGGCAGGCGGACGAGAAGTTCTTCGAGTGCACGCTGGCCCGCAAGCTGGGCGTGGCCGTCCCCAAGACGGTGGTGCTGCCGAACAAGCAGTACATTCCCGACATCGACCCCAGCCAGTCGCTGCGCAACCTGCAGTACCCGCTGGACTGGGAGCAGATCGCCGCCTATACGGGGATGCCGGCCGTGCTCAAGCCCAACACCGGCGGCGGCTGGAAGGACGTGTTCGTGGTGCAGACGGTTGAAGAGCTGATCACCGCCTACGACCAGTCGGGCCTGAAGACGATGATCCTGCAGGAGTTCATCGACTGGGACGACTACCTGCGCTGCATCTGCATCGGCCGCGAGAACGTGTACCCCCTGCGCTACAACCCGAGGGCGGAGTTCGGAGAGCGCTACGTCATCTCCCGGCCGCCGGAGGGGCGGCTGCGCGAGCAGGCGGTGGCTGACGCCCGCAAGCTGGTCGAGGCGCTCGGCTACGACATGGACACCGTCGAGTTCGCCGTCCGCGGCGGCACGCTCTATGCGATCGACTTCCTGAACCCGGCGCCCGACTTCGACTCGTTCTCCATCAAGGAGGACAACTTCAACTGGGTGCTGGAGAAGATGAGCGACCTCGTCATCGCATACGCGACCGGCGCGACACTGCCGCCGTGGCGCGGCGAGCACCGCTGGTGGAAGCACGTCAGGACGTGACGAAAGAGCCGTCGTACATCGTCGCGTACAACGCGCTCCTCTCGGATGCGGCGATGGCGGCAGCGTCCGCCTCGACGCTTGCCGAGGGACAGCGTGAAGGCGGCGCGATGTGGGGCGAGCGGCCGCTGTGCGTCTCGCTGCGGCCGAATCTGGTCACGAAGCGCCAGTACACCGCGAACGTAACCGCATCCGAGTCGCTGTACGGCGCGCTCGCGCGGCTCGAGCGCGCGCTGCTGCGCGAGGAAGAGCTGCGCCGCGAGCTCGACCTGTCGCCCCAGGAGGATCGCCTCGCGCTCGCGGACCCCGGTTTCGCCGCGGCGTCGCCCTCGTCGCGGCTGGACGGCTTTGTGTCCGACGGCGTGATCCGCTACGTCGAATACAACGCGGAGTCGCCGGCGGGTATGGCATACAACGACGTGCTGGTGCGTATCTTCGAACGCCTGCCGGCGATGCGGGCCTTCCGCAAGCGCTATCGCGCGCGGCCTCTTCGCGCGGCCAGCAAGCAGCTCACGGTGATGCGCCGCGCGCACGGACGGAAGGTAGGCACCATCGCGATCGTCGACTGGACCGGCCTCCCAACGCTCACCGAGTTCCAGATGTTCCAGCGTGCGTTCACCGAATCCGGGGTGAAGACGCTGATCTGCGCGCCGGAGGACCTCACGCACCGTGGCGGACGGCTCCGCGCGAAAGGCACCCCGATCGACGTCGTCTACCGGCGCGTGCTGCTGTCGGAGCTGCTCGCGAAGCCGGAGGTCGCGGGGCCGCTCCTGCGGGCATACCTCGCGGGCGACGTGACCGTGGTGAACAGCCTGCGCGCGAAGCTGCTGCACAAGAAGATGAGCCTCGCGCTCCTCTCGGACGACCGGTACGCGCGCCTGTACACGCCGGCGCAGCGACGGGCGATCGCGACGCACGTGCCCTGGACTCGCAAGGTACGCGAGGGTCACACGACCTACGGCAGTCAG
>DATGVT010000426.1:0-5188 GCA_035300005.1 Candidatus Acidiferrales bacterium | reverse complement strand
GATGGATGGCGACCGCGATCCGCTGACCGGTCACATCCAGGGCGGGCATCGCCGCGCTGATGGCCTCCGCCATCTCTTCCACCGTGACCCCTTCGCGCCCCTGCCGGTCTTGTCTGGTCGCCATTGTGCGATTCCTCCGCTCTGTAAGTGCCGTCGTGTCCGGCCTACCGGACAATGACTATGATATCCTGCTTGCCAGATATGAATTCCATCCTGGTTCCGACCGAGGCCAGCGCCGCGGCGCGATTCTTTCGCGTCTTGGGCGACCCGACCCGGCTGAAGATCCTGGAGCTCCTCGGTCAGGGCGAGCGAACCGTGGGCGAGCTGGTCTCGGCGGTCGCGCAGCCGCAGCCACGGGTCAGCACCCACCTCGCCTGCCTGCGCCACTGCGGTTTTGTGAGCACCGAACGGCGGGGCAGGGAAGTCGTCTATCGGCTTGCGCTGGACGGCCTGGAGGGAATCGTGGAGCGAGCGTCGGAGGCGATGGCACCGATCACCGAGCGGCTCGCCACCTGCACGCGTATCGGACCCGAGTGGGTGTGAGGGAAGACCCGCGAACGGTAGCGCCGGCTGATCCTTCCGGGCCACGCGATCACGCGCCCCGGCGCGAGGGCTGGCTGGCGACCCCGGTGATCGCGATCCTCGCCGTCATCTGCTGCGCCGCTCCGCTGCTGCTGGGGGCCCTGGCGGCGACCGGGGCGGGAGCCTGGCTGGCCGCGCACGGCTACGCGCTGGGCGGCGCCGCGATGGTAGTGCTGGCCGCGCTTCTCGCCTGGAGGATCCGAGCGCGCACGAGCCGGGGATGAAGGTCCACGGCACCCGGGACGTCGCTCAAAACCGAGGAGCCGAGCCACCCGCTTCCTGCGTGCTAGCGTTTCGGTCCCCATGGGTGCGGCTCAGCGCCAGCTGCGCGTGATGGTAGTCGACGACCACGAGGTGGTTCGCGGAGGCGTTCGCTCGCTGCTGGAGGCCGAGGGTGACATCAGCGTGGTGGCTGAGGCGGGGAGCATGCGCGACGCCGTCGCGCACGCCGAGCGGACCCGGCCGGACGTGATCGTGATGGACGTCATGCTGGCGGAGGGCAGCGGAATCGAGGCCACCCGCCAGATCCGCGCTCATCGGCCCGAGACGCAGGTAATCATGCTCACCTCCTTTGCCGACGAGGAGGCGCTCTACGCTTCGATCCTGGCTGGGGCCGCGGGATACGTCCTGAAGCAGATCAGCGGCGGCGAGCTTGTCCGGGCGGTCCGCACCGTTGCGTCTGGGGGCGGCCTGCTGGATCCCGCCCTCACCCGCAGCGTGCTCGAGAAGCTCCGCCGGGCCAAGGGCGCACTCAAGGACGAGAGGCTGGCTCGCCTCACGCCCACCGAGGAGCGGATCCTGGGCATGATCGCGGAGGGCAGGACCAATGCCGAGATCGGCCACCAGCTGAAGCTGGCCGAGAAGACGATCAAGAACTACGTCTCCAGCATCCTCGCCAAGCTGGAGGTGGCCCGGCGGGCGGAGGCCGCCGCCTACCTGGCCCGGCGAGTGAGCCCTCCTGGGTTGAAAGCCTAGGCCCGGACCGAGACCGCCGCGGACACGCTGCAGCAGAACGACCTCTTCGAAAGGCTCCTGGAGGCTCTGCCCGACGGGATCGTTGTCTCGGACCGCCGGGGTCGCATCGTCTACGCCAACCGGCAGGCCGAGGCCTTGACGGGCTACCTGCGGTCGGAGCTGGTCGGGCACATGATCGAGATGCTCGTACCGGAGGCGACGCGCGCCGGCCACCGGCAGCATCGCCACGATTACCTCTCCACTGGACAAGGCGTCCGGCCGATGGGCACCGGTCTTCAGATCAGCCTGCGACGGAAGGATCGACTGGAGGTGCCGGTCGACATCGCGCTCAGCCCGGTTGAGACGCCTACCGGGCAGCTGGTGGTGGCCGCCATCCGCGACATCTCGGAGCGCCGTCGCGCACAGGACCGGCTGGAAGCGGTGCTGGAGGTCTCCCAGGCCATCCTCTCGGGCGATCCCGCCGACACCGTCCTCCAGCTGATCGCCCACCGCGCGCGGACCCTGGTGGAGGCGGACGCCGCCATGATCGCCACGCCAGGTGACCAGGCGGATCAACTGGTGCTGCGGGCCACCGACGGCCTGGACGCCGGGGACCTACGCGGCATGGAGGTGCCGCTCGAAGGTTCCACGTGGGGCCTGGTCCTGGCCGAGGGCGGGCCGATGCTGTTCGACGACCTGGCGGCTGACCCCCGGGCCTTTCAGCCGGTGATGCGCAAGGTTGACCTGGGGCCGGCTCTGGGCGTGCCTCTGGTCGCCGGCGGCCGTGTGCTCGGCAGCCTGCTGCTTGGCAACCGGCACGGGGGCAGGCCCTTCGCCCAGTCCGACCTGACGCTGGTGCTGCTCTTCGCCGCCCAGGCGGGGGTGGCTGTCGAGTACGCACACATCCGTGAGGAGCTGCAGCGGCTGGCGGTCGTCGAGGACCGGGAGAGAATCGCCCGAGAGCTGCACGACGGAGCCATCCAGGCCCTCTTCGCGGTCGGTATGGGCTTGCAGGCAGCTGCCATCGTGGCCGCTGACGCCGGCCTGCGCCGCCGTCTGGAAGGCGCGGTCGCCCAGATTGACGAAGTCATCCGCGACCTGCGCAACTACATCTTCGAGCTGCGCCCGGCGATTCTCGGCGATCGCCAGTTCGACCAGGCCCTGCGACAGCTGGCGGCCGAGCTGGAGGCCAACGAAGGGGTCGTGGCGGTGGTCGACATCGATCCCCGGGTGGCTGAGAAGCTGGGGCCGCGCACAGCCGACGTACTCCAGCTGGCGCGGGAGGCCCTCTCCAACGTCGGCAGGCACGCCCAGGCCCAGACCTGCCGCCTCAGGCTCCAGGGCGAAGGCTCGAACGCGCTGCTGGAGGTCGAGGATGACGGCCAGGGCTTCGACGTCCAGCGGGTCGAGTCCAGCGGCCACGGCCTGCGCAACTTCCAGGAAAGGGCGATTCGGCTGGGCGGGTCGGTGACCGTCCTGTCGGAGCCGGGGTCCGGAACCACGGTCAGGGTCCTGATCCCGCTGTAGAGCGCCAGCTGCGGAGGGCGTCAGCCGGCGACCAGTGCCCGCTCCAGCTTGGCGGCGATCGACTCCACCAGATTCCTGAAGGTCGCCTCGGCGGCGGAGTGCATCAACGCCTCGTCGAGCTTGCGGCCGAGGGCGCCGATCGTCGGCTGGTAAGTCCCGCTCACAGTCAGCCTGGTCTCCTCTGGGCCGAGTCGGGACAGGACCAGCCTTCCGGTCAACGTGGGGAACAGGCCGGCGGGAAAAGTGGGCTTAAAAGTGGGCTTCCAGGAGAACGGGACCTGGAGCCCGTCCTCCACAGTGACGGGCGGGCCGACCTGGATCTCGACCCGCTTGCGGACGAGGTGTCCGGCGATCTTGAAGCCCACCGCAGCCGGCTGATTGCCAGAGCGTTCGCCGGCGCTCGACACCAGGTTGGGGAACCACCGGCCGTCGGTCCAGGTCAGCGCGCCGGCGCACCTCCCCACTGGATGCATGACCAGGATCGATGAACTTACGTACACGTCGCCAGCTTGCGGCGCCGCCTGCCAGCCGGCAGGTGGCTAACGGCCCCTGTCGATCAGGCCGAAGGTCCCGGCGGGTCCCCTCCCGGGCAGGGCCCAGGACCTGCCCCAAGCAGGCCGCCTGGCCCTCGCCCTACCGCCCGGGATCCGGTTGACTGAGGCCAGCGAAACAGAGCGCCGGCGCCACCAAAAGGCGCGGCAACCAAGGAGGACTCGTTCGATGAGCAAGGCGATGAGGTGGCGAATCATGACGTTGCAGGGGGTGCTGGTGATCGTGCTCGCCACCGCCGCCGGCTTCCTCTACTGGGGCAGCACCTTCGTCACCAATCAGGTCGACGACCAGCTGGTCGCGCAGCAGATCTTCTTCCCGCCCGCCAGCGAGATCAAGGCCGGCGGCGCGTTCGACCCCGCGGTCTACCCCCAGTCAGTCCGGCAGTACGCCGGCCAGCAGGTCGACAACGGCCCCAAGGCGAGGGAGTTCGCCAACAACTACATCGCAATCCACCTGAAGGGCGTCTACAACGGGATGACCTACTCGCAGGTCAGCACCCTGCAGCGCCAGAGCCCGACCGACGCCAAGCTGGCGGCCGCCAAGCAGACGCTGTTCATGGGCGAGACCCTGCGCGGCATGCTGCTCAACGCCTACGGGTGGTGGCAGGTCGGCCAGTACGCCCTCTACGGGGCGGCCGTGATGGCGCTGGCGACCCTGGTGGTCCTGGCCTCCTTCGTCTTCGAGCTGGTGGCGGCGATCCGGCCCAAGCAGCTGAAGGTCGATCTGCAGGCCAGGGCCCCGGTTCCGGCTTAGTCGGAAAGAACTGCAGCCGAGAGCTCCGGCGGGATCCCCGCCGGGGCTCTTTCGTTCGGCGGCCGATCCAGGGCGTAGGACCGGATCGGCGCCTTCACACGATCGACCGGGAGGGCTTGGCAATTCTTTACCTGGCAATTTGCCCACAAGCAGTCGGTTGCGCGTTCTAATGAATGCGGCCACCAGCGGCCATTCGGTGGCCACAGGGGCGGGAGAATTTCATGAGCCTGGTCCCAGGCACGACCATCGGAGCCTATCTGATCGTTGAGCAGATCGGCCGCGGCGGGATGGCCTCCGTCTACAAGGCCTATGAACCGCCGCTAGACCGTCATGTGGCGATCAAGGTCCTGCCGGAGTTCTTTGCCGAGGCGGTCGACTACCGGCTCAGGTTCCAGCTGGAGGCGGTCGCCATCGCCAAGCTCCGCCACCTGAACATCCTCTCCGTCTTCGCCTATGGGGAGGAGAACGGCATCCCTTACATCGTGAGCGAGTTCGTGGACGGCGGAACGCTGGGCGACCAGCTCAGCGGCCAGCCGGTGGCGGTCGGGGAGGTGGTGAGGCTGCTGGAGCCGATCGCCTCCGCCCTCGACTACGCCCACGGCCAGGGCATCCTGCACCGCGACCTCAAGCCCTCCAACATCATGCTGCTGGGGGACGGCACGCCCGTGTTGACGGACTTCGGCCTGGCCAAGCTAATCCAGGGTCAGACCATCACCCAAGCCGGGCAGGTGATGGGCACGCCGGAGTACATGGCGCCCGAGGTCTGCCTGGGCGAGCCGGCGGGATCAGCGGCGGATCGCTACTCGCTGGCGGTGGTCGC
>DATGVT010000425.1:0-2972 GCA_035300005.1 Candidatus Acidiferrales bacterium | reverse complement strand
TGCGCGGAGGATCCGGCAGTGGAGCATCCGTGGCAGCAGGATGTCGTCCGCGTAGACGGCGACCCCGGTGACCTTGGCCGCGGCGTCGACCTTGGGGAAGGGCTTGCCGATGACCTTCAGGTCGTCGCTCACGCCATCCGCTCCGCAGCCAGCTGCACCGCCTCGATGATCTTCAGGTAGCCGGTGCAGCGGCAGAGGTTGCCCGCCAGCGCTTCCTTGATTTCGTCCGTCGTCGGCCGTGGGTTGTGGGCCAGCAGCGACTTGGCCGCCAGCAGCATGCCGGGGGTGCAGTACCCGCACTGGGCGGCCCCCAGCTCGCCGAAGGCCTCCTGGAGCGGGTGCAGGCGGGCGCCCTCGGCGAGGCCCTCGACGGTGGTGATCGCCCGGCCCTCCACCTGCACCGGCAGCAGGAGGCAGCTCAGGTGGGGCTCGCCATCCACCAGCACCGTGCAGGTCCCGCACTCGCCCAGCTCGCACCCGTGCTTGGTGCCGGTCAGGCCCATGTCCTCCCGGAGGACCTCGAGCAGCGTCTTGTGGACCGCAAGCAGGAGCTCGCGCTGCTCGCCGTTGACGAGCAGGCGCAGCACCTCGCGCTGCACCGGCCGCTCTACCTCTCGACGCATCCTCATATCATCGTCGCGTGTTCAGGTGGCTCACAGCCGGCGAGTCACACGGTCCCCAGCTGACCGTGATCCTGGAGGGTGTGCCCGCCGGCCTGGAGCTGGAAGCGGCGGACCTGCGGCCTGACCTCCGGCGCCGCCAGGGCGGGCACGGCCGCGGGGGCCGCCAGCAGATCGAGGTCGACCAGGCCCGGATCGCCGGCGGCGTCCGCGGCGGCGTGACCCTGGGCAGCCCGCTGGCCCTGGTGATCGAGAACCGCGACCACGCCAACTGGCTGGCCGAGATGGCGGTGGGCAAGGAGGGCTTCGCGCCCAAGCCGGTGACCCGGCTGCGCCCCGGGCACGCCGACCTGGCAGGCGCCCTCAAGTACGGCCACGCCGACGTTCGCAACGTCCTCGAGCGCTCCTCGGCCCGGGAGACCACCTCGCGGGTGGCGGCGGGCGGGGTGGCGCGGAAGCTGCTCCAGCGGTTCGGCGTCGAAGTCCTGAGCTTCACCCAGTCGATCGGTGAGGTCGACCTCGGCTACGAGGGCGTCGACGCCGGCAGCGTCAGGGCCGAAGACGTCGAGGACTCCCCGGTCCGCTGCCCGGACCCCGCCGCGTCGGCCCGCATGGTGGCCGCCATCGACGCCGCCTCCGAGCGGGGCGACACCCTGGGCGGGACCTTCCGCGTCGTCGCCCGCGGCCTGCCCCCCGGCCTCGGCAGCTACGTGCACTGGGACCGGAAGCTGGACGGGCTCCTGGCGCAGGCCGTGCTCAGCATCAACGCTGTGAAGGGAGTCGAGTTCGGCGCCGGCTTCGAGGGTTCGGCCCGGCCCGGCTCCGAGTTCCACGACCAGATCGACTTCAGCGCCGGCCGCTTCGCGCACCTCTCCAACCGGGCCGGGGGACTCACCGGCGGCGTGACCAACGGTGAGCCCATCGACCTCCGGGCGGCGATCAAGCCGATCTCGACCATGAAGAAGCCGATGCAGTCGGTCGACCTGGCCACCAAGGAGAAGGTTCAGGCCCACTACGAGCGCTCTGACGTCTGCATCGTGCCGGCCGCCGGCGTGATCGGAGAGGCCATGGTCCTGCTGGTGCTCTGCCAGGTGTTCCTGGAGAAGTTCGGCGGCGATTCCGTGGCCGAGGTCGAGCGCAACTACCGGGGCTTCCTGGAATCGATCGCGCGCTGACCGCGTGAGCAAGGTCATGTCCATGCACGAGGCCATCGAGCGCTTCGTGCCCGACGGTTCGACCGTTGCCATGAGCTGCGCGCTGGAGCCCTGCATCCCCTTCGCCGCCGGCCACGAGCTGATCCGCCAGCGCCGCCGCCGCCTCAACCTGGTCGGCCCCATCTCCGACTCGCTTTTCGACCAGCTGGTGGGCGCCGGCTGCGCCGCCCGGGTGACCGCGGCCTGGGTGGGCAACGTCTCCGAGGGGCTCGGCCACTGCTACCGGCGCGCGGTCGAGAAGGCCCAGCCGAGCCCGCTGGAGGTGCGCGACCACTCCAACTTCTCCGTCTCCCTGGCCCTCTGGGCCGCGGCCTGGAACGTGCCCTATCTGCCGGCCCGAACGCTGCTCGGCAGCGACATCCTGCGCAGCAACCCCGACCTGAAGCTGTCCGAAGGGCTGGTGCAGGTGCCCGCCGTCCGGCCGGACGTCGCCATCCTCCATCTCCAGCGCGCCGACGCCAAGGGCCGCGCCCACGCCTGGGGCCCGCTCGGGATCAGCGAGGAGGCGGGGCTGGCCGCGCAGCGCGTGATCATCAGCTGCGAAGAGCTGGTCGCCCCCGACGTCACGCTGTCCGACCCCAACCGGGTGCTTCTGCCCGAGACCAAGGTGGTCGCAGTAGTCCCCGAGCCGGCCGGCGCGCATCCGTCGCCGGTGCAGGGGTACTGGAAGCGCGACCACGCCTTCATGCGTGTCTACGGCGAGCGCTCGCGCACGGCCGAGGGCTTCCAGGGCTGGCTGCGGGACTGGGTCCTGAGCGTGCCTGACCGCTCCGCCTACCTGCGGAAGCTGGACCTGGAGTCGCTGCGGATCCGGCGCCCGCGGCCGGCGGCGCCGGTCGACTACGGCGATGAGTGAGCAGCCGTACACCGCCCAGGAGCTGATGGTGGCGGTGGCCGCGCGCGAGATCAGGGACGGCGAGCTGGTCTTCGTGGGCATGCGCCTGCCGCTCCTGGCCTACGGCGTGGCCCGCAGCACGCACGCGCCCTCGGCCCACGGGCTCTTCGAGCTGGGGCTGATGCGCGGGCAGCCGGCCAGCGGCTTCCTGGGCACCATGGGCGACCCGCCCAATGTGATCGGCGCGCACTGGGCGACGCGTATGTCCAACGCGATGGCGATGATGGCGCAGGGCCTGGTCGA
>DATGVT010000424.1:0-2240 GCA_035300005.1 Candidatus Acidiferrales bacterium | reverse complement strand
CCGCCTGGAACGCCGGGCTGGCGCGCCTCCGGCCTGCGGCTCATTCGGCCGGTCCCGGCAACTAGGCATGGCGGCGCCCAACCTGGGCTTCGACTTCGAACGGGAGGCTCAGGGCTTCCGGTTCGTCATCGGGCAGCCGGCCTTCCGGCTGATCTGGTTCGCCCAGCTGGCATCCCAGCTGGCGGACAAGTTCGTGATGTTCTCGCTGATCGTGCTCGCCTACCGGCTGTCGGGTGTGAGCACCCCGGTAGCGGTCACCCTGCTCAGCTACACGGCGCCGGCCATCGTGGTCGCGCCGCTGGCGGGCGTGATCGCTGACCGCCACGACCGCAAGCTGATCATGGTCAGCGCCAACTTCGCCCGCGCGGCCCTGGTGGCGCTGATCCCGGCCGCCACCCTCTTCCCGGTGCTGAGCGGCAGCTTCTACCACCTGCTGCTGATCACCTTCCTCTTCTCGGCGGCGGGCCAGCTCTTCAGCCCGGCCGAGGCGGCCGCCATCCCCACTGTCCTGCCCAAGAAAGCGCTGCTGACCGCCAACTCGATGGCGCTGATGACCATGGTGCTGACGCTGGTGGTGGGCGGGGCGCTGGCCCCGTTGGTCTCCCGCCTCAACCTCTACGCGCCCTACTGGTGGGCCGTGGGCCTGTTCGCGCTGGCCGGCCTGCTGATCCTGGCCGCCCCGATCCCACGCTTCGGCCGCGGGTCGCGGCTGGTCAGGCGCCGGTTCTTCCACCAGCTGGGCGTGGAGCTGAAGGAGGGCATCGACGCCCTGGGCGCGTCGCCGGTGCTCCGGCTCTCCTTCGCGCAGCTGACCCTGGCGGTCCTGGTGCTGTTCATGATGTTCACGCTGGCGCCGGCCTACGTCAGCACCGTCCTCGGCCTGAACAGCCAGGACAGCTACCTGATCCTGGTCCCGGCCACGCTGGGCGCCATCCTGAGCGGGGTGGTGCTGGGCCAGTTCGGCCGCCGCCTGCGGCGCTCACAGCTGCTGGTCGCGAGCCTGGTCGCCACCGGCCTGACCCTCCTGAGCCTGGCCTCGGTGCCGCTCTTCATGCGCGAGATCTCCACCCTGCGCGACAGCACCCGCCTCTTCGGTGCCGCCTTCAGCTTCCTGCTGGGGCTGGAGTTCGGGGCCCTGATGATCCCCTCGGCCACCTACCTGATGGAGCACACGACCGACAGTGTGCGCGGGCGCATCTTCTCTCTGCTCTACATGGTCTACAACGGCGTCACCGCACTGCCGGTGCTGCTGGCGGCGGCCCTCGCCGACACCGTGGGGACCAACCGCGTGGTGGGCGGGCTGGGCCTCCTGCTGGTGGGAGTCGGCCTGGGCGTGAGCCGGGCCGCGCGCAGGATCTTCGAGCCGGTCGAAACCTAGTGCACTAGAGAGGCTTGCCGCCCGGGTAGCCCTCCAGCGGACCCGGGAAGGCCGCCTCCGCCGCCGCTTCCAGCTGCTTCTCCTGGCGCCGGATCAGGACCACGCCCACGACGATGACGATGACCGCGACCGCACCGAAGGCGATCGCCAGCGGCCGGCTCAGCCGCTCGATCTCCCGACCCAGCAGGTAGGCGCCGCCACCGTAGAGCGACGCCCAGACGATGCCGCCGCTCGCGTTGTAGAAGAGGAAGGAGCGCCAGGGCATCCGGGTGGTGCCGGCCAGGAAGGCGGCGTAGGCGCGCAGGACGGACACGAAGCGGCCGAAGAACACGACCTTGCCGCCGTGGCGGAGGAACAGGTAGCGCGCGACCTTGACCTTGCTCTGGTCGAGGCGGACGTAGCGGCCGTAGCGGACCAGCAGCCGGTAGCCGCCCCAGTGGCCGATCAGGTAGCCGAGGTTGTCGCCGGCGATGGCGCCCACGATGGCGGCCAGCACGACCCCGGAGATCGCGAGCTTGTGGGTGGCTCCGGCGTACAGGGAGGCGGCGACCAGGGTCGTCTCGCCGGGCAGCGGGATCCCGACCGACTCCAGGCCGACCACCAGGAGCACCGCCAGGTAGCCGTACTGGCTGATCAGGCCGGTCACGGACGGGTCGCCAGCAGCGTGCCCAGCAGGTCGCCGATGGCCACGAAGGCCAGCGCCCAGAGCAGGGAACCGGCCGCGCTGAAGAGCTGAAAGCGCCAGAAGGGCATCCGCGCCATGCCGGCCAGGAACGAGCCCCAGGCTCTCAGGCCGAGCACGAAGCGCCCGACCAGGATCGCCCAGTCCCCATAGCGGGCGAAGAACATCTCCGAGCGCGCC
>DATGVT010000423.1:0-2165 GCA_035300005.1 Candidatus Acidiferrales bacterium | reverse complement strand
CGCGGCCGGGCACTTGAAGTGCGCGATGTGCTCGCGGCAGAAATCGATGATCTCCTGCTCGCCGGCATTCTGGCCGGACTTCAGGGTGACGAATGCCTTGGGCCGCTCGCCCCACTTGTCGTCCGGGACGGCGATAACGGCGCACTCCAGGACGGCCGAGTGCCTGGCCAGGGTCTGCTCCACCTCGATAGTCGAAATGTTCTCCCCGCCCGAGATGATGATGTCCTTCTTGCGGTCGCGCAGCTCGATCTGTCCGTCGGGGTGCCAGACCGCCACGTCGCCGGAGTGGAACCAGCCGCCCGCAAAGGCTTGCTCGGTCGCCTCCTGGTTGCGGTAGTAGCCGGCCATGACCGCGTTGCCGCGCATCACGACCTCGCCCAGCGCCTGGCCGTCCTGGGGGACGTCACGCATCTGCTCGTCCACGACCCGGACCTCGCCCGCGCAGAGGTTGGGCGCGCCCTGCCGGGCCTTCAGCCGGGTCTGCTCCGCAGGCTCCAGGCTCTCGAATCCCGCCGGGTCCACGTTGATCGTGAAGGGCCCGTAGGTCTCGGTCAGCCCGTAGACGTGGTCGAGCTCGAAGTTGAGCTCGCCCATCTGCCGGATGATCGTCGGCGACGGCGGCGCTCCGGCCGTGAACAGGCGGACGCGCCGGTCCAGGCGGCCGGCCTCGGGGTCGTTGACCAGCGAGATCAGCACTGTCGGCGCGGCGCAGAAGTGGGTGGCGTCGCCCGCGTTGAAGATGGACCAGACCCGGGCCGGATCCACCCGCGGGATGCAGTAGCTGCGGCCGCCGACCGCGGCCAGCGCCCAGGGGAAGCACCACCCGTTGCAGTGGAACATGGGCAGCGTCCAGAGATAGGAGCTGTCCGCGCTGAGCTTGTGGTCGATGGCCATCGCGAGCGCATTCAGGTAGGCGCCACGATGGTGGTACATCACGCCCTTCGGGCGGCCCGTCGTGCCCGAGGTGTAGTCGATGGCGATGGTCTCGTACTCGTCCTCCAGCCAGGACTCGACCGGCTCCTCGGAGCCGGTCCTCAGCTGCTCTTCGAACTCGTCTCCGGTGTCCAGCCGCCGGATCCCCTTCGGCGCCTTCTCCAGCTGCGCCTCCAGCTCCTTCGAGTAGAAGACCGTCCTGGCGCCCGAGTGCTCCAGGATGTAGCCGACCTCGTCGGCCGAGAGGCGAGTGTTGATGGCGACCAGGATGCCCCCCGCCTGGGGCACGCCGAAGTGGGCCAGCAGCAGCGGCTCCGAGTTCAGGGCCAGGAACGCCACTCGGTCATCCTTCTTGAGGCCCGCCCGGCGCAGCGCCGAGGCCAGGCGCCGGGAGCGGGCGCGCCACTGGGCCCAGGTATAGCGAAGGTCGCCGTCCACGACGGCGGTCCGCTCGGCGTGGACCCAGCCCGAGCGCTCTAGAAACGACACCGGTGTCAGCTCCTGCCGATAGGTCAGCTGTTGCTGGGTCTGTTCAGTTGATGCGCTTCTCACGTCCAGACCACTCCCTTTCCCTGAGCACGTACTTCTGGATCTTGCCCGTCGAGGTCTTTGGAAGCTCGCCGAACTCCACCGATTTCGGGGCCTTGAAATGCGCCAGGCGGTCTCGCACGTGTTCAATGATCTCGCGCTGGGTCGCCTTCAGCGCCGGCTTCAGGCTGACGAACGCCTTCGGTACCTCGCCCCACTTTTCGTCGGGCACCGCAATCACCGCGCACTCGAGCACCGACGGGTGGGAGGCCACGGCCTGCTCCACCTCGATGGTGGAGATGTTCTCCCCGCCGGAGATGATGATGTCCTTCTTGCGGTCGCGGAGCTCGAGGTAGCCGTCGGGGTGCATCACGCCCACGTCGCCGGTGTGGAACCAGCCGCCGCGGAAGGCTTCGGAGGTGGCCTCCGGCTGCCGGTAGTAGCCCTTCATCACGATGTTGCCGCGCAGCACGACCTCGCCCAGCGACCGGGCGTCGGCGGGCACATCGCGCATCTCGTCGTCGACCACCCTCTGCTCCCCGGCCGTCAGGTGCGGAACCCCCTGCCGCGCCTTGAAGCGGGCCCGCTCGTCCGGCTCCAGGTCTTCGACGCCCGGCTGGGGGACGTTGAGAGTGAAGGGGCCGTAGGACTCGGTCAGCCCGTAAAGGTGCTGGAGCTCTACGTTCAACTCGTCCATCTGGGCG
>DATGVT010000422.1:0-3499 GCA_035300005.1 Candidatus Acidiferrales bacterium | reverse complement strand
CAGGCGACCATGAATAGAACGACCACCACGATCCCCTTCGCGTAGTTGCGACGGATCTGGTGGAACACGCTGGCAATCTAAGCCAGAATGCGCCGGGATGGGGACACCGCCGCCGCTGGCCAGGGGCGGGCACAGCGTCTCCGGGGTCATCCTCTTCGGCGCGCTTCCGCTGCTGACCTTCCTCGGCATCTTCATCCCCCAGGTCCTGGGCGGGGCCGGCCTGGTGGGTTCGCTGGAGGCGCGGCAGTCGCCCTTCGAGCAGCTCGGCGCACCTCCGCCGGAGGCCGCTCAGGTGAAGACCGCCGGCGTCCGAGTGCCGGCCCACTATCTGGTCACCGAGCAGACGGACACCGGCCTGGTCCTGCGCCGGCCGGGCGGCGACCGCGGCCTCTACGTGGAGGCGCACCGGGTCCAGAAGCCGCCGGTCTTCGCCGGCGCCGAGGCGATCAGCTTCATCGGACGCCTGCTCGGCGACCACCCCGACGGCCGCCAGTGCCGCGACCAGTCCTCGCTGACGCTCCAGGGCGTGGCCGGCGTGCAGTTCGCCGTCTGCTATCGCGTCACCCGTGCCGACGGCAGCACCTATCCGAGCGTGGACTACTACTGGTTCGGCACCGGCTCCGACGGGTCGGTGTTCTACGAGGTGGAGGCCTGGACCTCGCTCTGGCAGTGGTTCGGTTTCATGGGCGAGGCGCGCGGCGCGGTGGCCGGCGTGACCTGGACCATCTGAGGGTCGGGGGCTAGCAGGGTGCTGAAAAAGGGGCATCGGATGATCTGGCGATCCTGGCGCGCCGAAGGGCCAGTCAGCGGGTGGCGGGCTAGGAGCGCATCTGAAGATGCGTGACGACGACCGCCGGGGCCCGCTGGCAGCCATCTCGGCCGCCAGGGCGCCGGAGGGCCGATGCCGCCCACAGGCGGGAACCCCTTTTTCAGCGGCCTGCTAGGGGACCCTCACCAGAATGTAGGCCGTCACGCCCATGCCCAGGGCGGCCAGGCCGTACATGAAGATCGCTACTCCCGGGGTCCTGGCGACCGACAGCTTGAGGTCGACCAGGAAGTAGCGGAAGCGGTGCGCCCAGTGCCAGAGCGGCAGGCTGATCAGGACGAAGAGATAGAGCTTGACCAGCCAGTTGGCCAGCAACGGAGCGAAGGTGTCGTAGCGCTGGTCCACCGCGTGCACCAGCCCCAGCGGCGCCAGGATGCCCTGCACCAGAACGTGCACGGGGAGGAAGAGCGCCGCCACCAGCCCGCCCTGCCCGAACAGGAACCAGACCACCAGGTGCGGCAGGGCGACCTTCTGCCGTCTCGCCTGCTCGCTCATCGCGCCAGCCAGACGAGCAGAAAGGCGATCACCGCGCTGCTCACGAGCCAGGCGGCGAAGAGCGCGGCCGTGACCAGCCCGCTCGGGACCACTCGCTGTCCGATCGGGATCCTGGTCACCACCCCGAACAGCTGCAGGAAGGTGACGCTGTGGTACAGCGCGAAGGGCAGGACTAGCACCGAGAAGACCAGGAAGTAGGCGCGGTTCAGCGGGTGGTAACCGGCGGGGCCGTTCCTGAGCCGGCCGATCTCGACCAGGAACCAGAACAGCCAGAACGCGATCGGCAGCGCGGTGAACTCGCGGACCATGTACCAGAAGTAGTGGCCCTTCTTGAGCCACCAGCCCCCCGGCACCGGCCGGCGGTAGGCGCGGGCCGGCGCCGCGGGCTCGGCCGCGCTCAAGCCCGGGTCCCGAAGGGCATCAGGTAGGCCATGGTCGTGTCCAGCTTGGCCTGCTGGATGGCCTTGGCCGGGTCCACGCCCTTGGGGCAGACGACCGAGCACTCGCCCACGAAGCTGCACTCCCAGACGCCGGCGCTGTGGGCGATGAAGGGGAGGCGCTCGCCGGTTCCCTGGTCGCGAGAGTCCAGGTTGTAGCGACGCGCGAGCGCGGTGGCGGCCGGCCCCAGAAACTCCGGCTCCAGGGCGTAGACCGGGCAGGCCGAGTAGCAAAGCATGCAGTTGATGCACTCTGAGAACTGGCGGAACTGGTCGACCTGGGCGTTGGTCTGCAGGTGCTCGCCGCCGCCCAGCGGCAGCTCCTGCTTGCGGATGATCCAGGGCTTGACGGACTTCAGCTTGCGCATGAAGTCCTCCATGTCGATCACCAGGTCGCGGATGACCGGGAAGTTGGCCAGCGGCTCGACCCGGATGGGGCCCGGCTGGTAGTCGCGAATGAAGGCGGCGCAGGTCAGCTTGGGCGTGCCGTTGACCATCATCCCGCAGCTGCCGCAGATCCCCATCCGGCAGGACCAGCGGTAGCTGAGGCTGCCGTCCACGTGCCCCTTGACGTAGTTGAGGGCGTCCAGCACGACCCAGTTCTCGTCCTTGAAGGGGACGCGGTACTCCTGCTCCCGCGGAGCCTGGTCGCGATCGGGGTCGTAGCGGGTGATGGAGAGCGTGATCTCTTTTTCCATCGCTGCTTTGGCCACTAGTAGGCGCGGGCCTGGGGCTGCCAGCTGGTGATGCGGACGTCGCGATATTCGATCCGGGGGGGCCGGCCCGGCTCGTACGAGGCCAGGCTGTGCTTCAGGAAGCGCTTGTCGTCCCGCTCCGGGAAGTCGCGCCGGGCGTGGGCGCCGCGGGACTCCTTGCGGTCGAGCGCCGTGACGGCGATCGCCTCCGCCCCGTCGAGCATGAAGTCGAGCTCCAGCGCCGCCAGCAGCTCGGTGTTGAACGTGCGGCTGCCGTCGTCCAGCTTGATTGCCTGGTAGCGCTCGCGCAGGCGGGCCAGCTCCGTGGTCAGCGTCTTCAGGCCGTCCCCGGTCCGGAAGACGGCGCAGTGCGTGTCCATCAGCTTCTGCATGTCCTCGCGGATCTCGGCGATGCGCTCCTTGCCGCCCTTCTTGTTCAGGTAGGTCTGCTCCAACCGCGTGGTCTCGTCCTTGACCATGCCCGCGACCGGGTTCAGGCGGACCGCTTTGGCGGAGCTCGCGAGGTGGGCGGCCGCGCGGCCCGCCGCCGCCCCAAACACAAGACACTCGGAGAGGGAGTTGGAGCCCAGCCGGTTGGCCCCGTTCAGCCCCACGTTGGCGCACTCGCCCGCCGCGTAGAGGCCGGGCAGCGGCGTCTGGCCGGAGATGTCGGCGTCGACGCCGCCCATCATGTAGTGCTCGACCGGGCGGACCGGGATCGGCTCCCGGACGATGTCGATGCCCACGTACTCGCGGCCCAGCTCGCGCATGAAGGGCAGCTTGCGGTCGATCACCTCCTCGCCCAGGTGGCGGACGTCGAGGTGCATGTACTTGCCGTAGGGTCCCTCGAACCCGCGGCCGGCCTCGAACTCGGTGGTCATGGCGCGCGAGATGATGTCGCGCGGGCCCAGCTCCATCTTGTTGGGCAGATACCGCTTGAGGAAGCGCTCGCCCTCCGAGTTCAGGAGGTGGCCGCCCTCGCCCCGCACCGCCTCCGTGATCAGGATCCCGGTGTTGGGCAGGCCGGTCGGATGGAACTGGACCAT
>DATGVT010000421.1:0-3148 GCA_035300005.1 Candidatus Acidiferrales bacterium | reverse complement strand
GGGCCGGCGTCGGGGCGGGAACAGGCGGGAGCGGTGGCGGTGGTGGCGCCGAGGGCGGTGCGGAGGTAGGCGTCCACGCCGGCTCCCCGGCGCGGGTGCTCGAAGGCTCCATCGGGGCACTGGGCGCAGGTGCCGTCGGCGAATACTCCCAGGCCGACTTCGCCGCCGGCGCCTCCGCCGGAGCCCCGTGTCCGTGCCGGGAGGCCTTCTTCTCGGCTTCCTTCTCCCTCTTCTCAGCCTCCTTCTCGGCCCGGGCGATGGGCGCCAGCGTCCGTTCCCGCGCCTCCTGCACCTTGTGGGCGAGCCGATCCCGCTGCGCGGAGTAGAGGGACCTCTTCTCAGCGGCCTTGCCGCGCAGCACGTAGACGGCCACCAGGATGCCGATGACCGCGATCAGCGGCCCAATGAGGAGCACCATGGCGGCCCGATTATCGCGGACTGGTACATGTGTGACAATCGGCCCGTGACCACTCCCCAGCGACTCTACGAGCGGCTCCAGGCTGACCTGTTCGAGGCTCGCCGCCGCCGCGACCAGAACGCGCTCAACGCCCTCAGCCTGCTCAAGTCGGAGGCGGTGAAGGCGAGCAAGGAGCCGGGTGCCCGCGGCCTGGTCGACGACGAGCTGCTGGTCCGGGTCGCGGGCACGGAGCTGAAGAAGCGGAAGGAGGCGGCCGAGATCTATCAGAAGGCGGGCCGTGAAGAGGCCGCGCGCCGGGAGGAGGCCGAAGGTCGGGTGCTGCGTCACTACCTGCCGCCTGAGATTTCACCCGAGGAGCTGGAGGCCGAGGTGGCCGCGGTCATCGCGGAGCTAAACCCGCAGGGCAAGGGCGCGCTGGGGGCCGTGATGAAGGCCGCCACCGAGCGTCTCGCCGGCCGCGCGCAGGGCGGCGAGATCGCCGCCGTCGCCAAGAGGCAGCTTGACGCCAGAGAAGAAGCCGCCCAGCCCAAAGAAGCCAAGGCCCGCACGCGCCGCCAGAGCTAGGCGCGGCCGCCTGCCGCGGCTGCCGGCCGGGGCCCGGCGTCGCGCGGCGCTGACGGTCGAGCGCCTGGCCCAGGCGTATCCGGCGGCCTGCGAGCTCGACCACGACGGACCCTTCCAGCTGCTGGTGGCGACCATCCTCTCGGCCCAGACGACCGACCGCGCCGTGAACCTGGTGACCCCAACGCTGTTCGAGCGGTATCCGACCGCCGCCGACCTGGCCGGCGCCGATCCCAGCGAGGTCGAGCGCCTGATCAAGCCGACCGGCTTCTTCCGCGCCAAGACCCGGGCCATCATCCGGGCGGCGCGCGCGCTGGTCGAGCGCTACGGTGCCGAGGTGCCTCGGACCCTCGAGGAGCTGACGACCATCCCCGGCATCGGCCGGAAGACGGCCAACGTGATCCTGGGCGTCGCCTTTGACGTGCCCGGTTTCGCGGTCGACACCCATGTTCGCCGCCTGACCAACCGGCTGAAGCTGGTCGCCACCCGCGACCCCGAGAAGATCGAACGCCAGGTCTGCGCGATGGTGCCGCCGGCGGAGTGGACGGGCCTCTCGCTGCGCCTGATCCTGCACGGGCGGCGGGTCTGCCTGGCTCGCCGCCCACGCTGCGAGGTCTGCATCCTGAACGATTTCTGCCCCAGCTCGACCGTGCGCTAGCCGAACATCTGTTCTAGACTGAACCCATGCTGGCGCTCGAGCCTCGGCGCGCGCCCGTCACGTTCCTGGAGCAGCCCTGCAAGTCGGCCCTCAACCCCGTCAGCGGCATGGGCTTCAAGTGGTCGCTGAACCCTTACATGGGCTGCGAGCACCGCTGCACCTTCTGCTACGTGCGCGCCTACGAGCTGCGCGCGGACCGGCCCTCCGGCGACGGCTACGGGCGGACGGTGCGGGTCAAGGTCAACGTGGCCGAGGTGCTGCGGCGCGAGCTGGCGCGCCCGCGCTGGCGGCGGGAGACGGTCGTCATCGGCGCCGCCACCGACCCCTACCAGCCGGCCGAGGGCCGCTACCGCCTGACCCGCAGCTGCCTGCAGGCGCTGCATGACTTCGCCACCCCGGCCAGCCTGATCACGCGGAGCCCCATGGTCGTCCGCGACGTCGACGTGCTGAGCCGTCTGGCGGGGCGCGCGGAGGTCTCGGTCAGCTTCAGCCTGCCCACCCTGGACCTGGACGTCTGGCGCCGGACCGAGCCCGGAACCGCGCCGCCCGGGCAGCGCCTGCGGGCGCTGGAAAAGCTGGTGGGGGCCGGGATCCGAGCCGGTGTCGCCATGGCCCCGATCCTGCCCGGCATCTCGGACCGGCCCGAGCAGCTGGAGGCCGTGGTCAAGGCAGCCCGGGAGGCGGGCGCCACCAACCTCTGGGCCGGGATGCTGCACCTGCGCCCGGGCACCCGCGAGCACTTCCTGGAGTCGCTGGCCCGGCACTGGCCGCAGCTGCTGCCTCGCTACCAGGCGATGTACGCGAGGGGCGCCTACCTGCCCCGGCCGCTGGCCGAGCCGGCCCTGAGCCTGGTCGGGGACCTGAAGCAGCGGCACCGGATCGCCGACCGCCGTTCCCTGCGGCTGGAGCCGCCGACGCCTCCGCCGACGCCTCAGCAGCTGGCGCTGCTCGCTTAGGATCTTTCCCGATGCGCTCGCCGGTGGACGTCCTCCTGGGCCGGCTGGGGGGATACCAGAAGAGCGAGATCGCCCGCCGCACGGTGCCCTGCTACAAGCACGTGCTGGAGCCGGACGGCGAGAAACTCCGGGTCTGCCTGCTGGTCGACTCCGGCCGCCTGTACCGCTATCCCTTCGAGACCCTGAAGGGCATTCGAGGGCTGGAGGTGAAGACCCGTTACCTGCGCGGCGAGATGGAGCACCTCCGGCTGCGTGAGTTCCAGCCCGGCCACTGCCGCTATGTCCAACCAGCCGCCCGACGAGCCGGCTAACCAGGTCGTCCAGGACCTCCTGGCCCGCATCCGAGAGATTCTGGTGGAGAACCAGCGCCTGCGCCTGGAGCGGGACGAGCGGGCGCTGCCTGAGCGGGCGGAGGATCCCCGGGTCGCCCCGCTGGAGGCGGAGATCCGGCGGCTTCGCTCCGAGGTGCAGGCGATGCGGGCGCAGCTGGAGGCCGGCCTGGCCGAGCGAGACGCGCTGGTCGCGGCCATCCAGCGGACGGTCGACCGGCTGAGC
>DATGVT010000420.1:0-2301 GCA_035300005.1 Candidatus Acidiferrales bacterium | reverse complement strand
GTCAGCATCTCGAGCGTGATCCAGAAGGACGCCTGGGTCGAGGAGAAGACGGCCGAGCTGGTGGTCACCACCCACCCGGCGCCCGACGCGGCGCTGGAGCGCGCCCGCCGCCGCATCGAGGAGCTCGGGCCGGTGCATTCGATCCCGGCCTTCATCCGGATTCTGTAGTGGTCTGTTCCAGAGGTCCGCTGCATATTTGCGGCCTGGGCGGGCGGAGCCAAGGCAAGGGTGGCGCAGCTAGGAGTGCATCGGCAGATGCAGGACGAAGCTGCGCCGGGCCCCTTAACGCAGGCTTCAGTGCCGAAGGCACCCGGCCGTCCAGGCCGATAAAGATGCAAGGAACTTCTGGGACAGGACACTAAATGGGGGTCATCGCGCGCTACCGCGACCTGCTGCCGATCACTCCGCAGACGCCCGAGGTGGACCTGCAGGAAGGTTCGACGCCCCTGGTCCGCAGCCGCAACATCGGGCCCGCCCTCGGCCTGGAGCGGCTGTACTTCAAGTACGAGGGCCTGAACCCCACCGGCTCCTTCAAGGACCGCGGCATGGCGGTGGCGGTGGCCAAGGCGATCGAGTCCGGCGCCAGGGTCCTGGTCTGCGCCTCCACCGGCAACACCTCCGCCTCGGCCGCCGCCTACGCGGCCCGGATGAAGCTGCGGGCGATCGTGGTCGTGCCCGCCGGCGAGATCGCCCTCAACAAGCTCTCGCAGGCGCTCATGTACGGCGCCAAGGTGGTGGCGCTGAAGGGCAACTTCGACGCCGCGCTGGAGACCGTCCGCGAGCTCGCCGACAACTACCCGGTCGTGCTCGTCAACTCGGTCAACCCCTTCCGGCTGGAGGGGCAGAAGACCGCCGCCTTCGAGATCGTGGACGAGCTGGGCGAGGCGCCCGACTACCTGGTGCTGCCGGTCGGCAACGCCGGCAACATCACCGCTTACTGGAAGGGCTTCCGTGAGTACTGCGCCGCCGGCCGCTCCCGGCGCCTGCCGCGCCTCGTGGGCGCCCAGGCCGAGGGCGCGGCGCCGATCGTGCTCGGGCATCCGGTGGAGAACCCGAAGACGGTCGCCACGGCGATCAAGATCGGCAACCCCGCCTCCTGGGAGGGCGCGACCAGCGCCCGCGACGAGTCGGGCGGGCTGATCGAGGCGGTGAGCGACACCGAGATCTTGCGGGCTCAGGTGCGGCTGGCGGCGACCGAGGGCCTCTTCGCCGAGCCTGCCTCCTGCGCGCCCCTGGCCCTGCTCGTGCGGCTGGTCCATGAGGGCCGCGTCGAGCGCGGCTCGACCACGGTGGTCGTGCTGACCGGCTCTGGGCTCAAGGACCCGGAGGCTGCCCTCGGCAACGTCGAGCCGCCCATCCAGCTGGACGGTGACGCCCGCGCGCTGGCCAAGGCCCTGAAGCTGTGACCGCCCCCCCATGAAGGTCCGCGTCCCGGCGTCGATCGCCAACCTGGGGCCGGGCTTCGACGTGCTGGCGATGGCGGTGGATCTCTGGCTGGTGGTGGAGGCGGAGCCGGCCGACCGTGGCCGGTGGACCTTGGAGGGTGAAGGGACGCGGGTCCCGCCCGAGCTTGCCGCGCTGCCCATGAAAGGACACCTGCGTAACGGCATCCCGATCGGAGTCGGCCTCGGCAGCAGCGCAGCCAACCGGCTGGCCGCGCTGGCTCTGCAGGACGCCAGAAACCCGGCCGAGCGCGTGGCCAGGCTGGAAGGCCACCGCGACAACGCCTGGGCCGCCTACCACGGCGGGGTGGTGCTGCTGGTCGACGACCTGGTCGCCACGCTGCCTGTCCCCGACCTGGAGGTGGCCCTCTTCGTCGCCGGCCAGCCGGCGCGCACCGAGGCGGCGCGGGCCGTGCTCCCGGGGCAGGTCGCGCGCGAGGACGCCGTCTTCAACGCAGCCCACCTGGCGCTGCTGGTCGACGTCTTCCACACCCGCCGCTGGGGGCTCTTGAGGGACGCCCTCGGCGACCGCCTCCACCAGCCGCACCGGCTGCACCTGTACCCGTACGTGGCCCCGGTGATGGAGGCGGCGCGCAAGCTTGGCTGGGGGGCCGCGGTCTGCGGCGCGGGGCCGTCGGTCTTCTCGCTCTGCGAGGCGGGCCAGGGGGAGACGGTCGCCCAGGCCATGGCGGCGGCCGCGCCCGGCGCCGGCCGGCCGCTGGTGACGCGGATCACCCGGCAGGGCCTGGTGGTGGAGCCGTGATCGTCCAGAAGTTCGGCGGCACGTCGGTCGCCAGCGCCGCCCGGATCCGGCGTGTCTCGCGGCGCATCGCCGAGACCGTGCGCGGCGGCCAGGCGG
>DATGVT010000419.1:0-1791 GCA_035300005.1 Candidatus Acidiferrales bacterium | reverse complement strand
TGCCGAGACCCTGGCCGGCGTGCCGGGGGCGCCGGCGGCCCAGCTGGAGGGAGCCGGCCCCATCAGCACCGAGACCGCCCAGCGGCTGCTCTGCGGCGGTGGGGCCAGCCTGCTGACGGTCAACGGCAAGGGCGTGGTGCTGGACCTGGGCCGCTCCAAGCGGACTGCTAGCGAGGGCCAGCGGCGGGCGCTCTCGGCCAGGTACAAACACTGCTGCATTTCGGGCTGCGACTGGGAGGCACGCTTCTGCGAGCCCCACCACCTGGACGAGTGGAGGCTGGGCGGCGGCACCAAGGTGGAGCGGATGGTGCTCCTCTGCTCCAAGCACCACGTGCTGGTGCACGAGGGCGGCTGGAAGCTGGCGGAGCGTGGCGACGACCTGGTCCTCGTCGCGCCCTGGGAGCAAGAGACCCGAGCCGGCTAGAGGACGATCTTTCGCAGCCGGGCCTCTCGGCCGTCGATCTCGAGGATCGCGATCGTGCGGGCCTGGCCGGGTCCGGGGACAGTCGGCGTGCCGACGTTGATGAACCGCGTTCGGCCCACGGTCTCGTCGCGCCAGCGGTGGGTGTGACCGTGGATGCAGAGGTCGAGCTGGGGCGCCCAGGCGTCACCCGTCTTCGGCGGCCGGTGGACCATGCCCACCTCCAGGCCCTCCAGGCGACGCACGACCCGCTCCGGGTAGCGCGGGTCGTCGGGCGCGTTCCCGTTGACCACCGTCATCGGCTTGCCCAGACCGCGGAGCCCATCGAGCACCGCCTCCTCCTGCCAGTCCCCTATGTGCCAGACCTCGTCGGCGTCCTGGAAATGGGGCAGCACCTTATCCAGGAGCGCGGCGACCTTGTAGCGTCCCTGGGTGTCGCCGATGAGCCCCAGACGCAGCATCCGGGAGCAACTATCGCAGCTTCAGCGCGACTGCCGGGCCTGCACCCGATGCGTCGAGGACGGCATCCTGCCGGCCGCCAACCCGACCTTCGAGGGCAGCTGGGACGCCAGGCTGATGCTGGTCGGCCAGGCGCCCGGCCGGCACGAGATCGAGACCCGCCGGCCCTTCTCGGGCCGGGCCGGCAAGGAGCTCGACCGCTGGATGCTGCGCGCCGGGTTCGAGTCGGCGGCGGACTTCCGCCGTCGCACCTACATCGCCGCCATGGTGAGGTGCTTTCCGGGCCGCCACCCTGACGGTGGCGACCGGCGGCCGCCGGCCGGCGCAGTGGCGAACTGCGCCTCCTGGCTGGAGGCCGAGCTGGAGCTGTTGCGCCCGCAGGTTGTGATCGCCGTCGGCCAGCTCGCGATCGAGCGCTTCCTGGGCCCCGGGCGGCTGGAGGACCGCGTGGGCCGCAGCTTCGGCAGGCAGCCGGTCATCGTGCCGCTGCCGCACCCCTCTGGCCAGAGCCGGTGGCTGAACCAGGCCGCCAATCGCGAACGCCTTGCCCAGGCTCTCGTGCTGATCTCCGACCTCTGCCAGCACGGTTAGCTAGGATCAAGGGGCGGTGCGCTACGGAGAGGTCATCACCCGTTCCTTCAGCATCGCCTGGCGCCACCGATACCTCTGGCTGCTGGCGCTCTTCGCCGGCGAGGGCACGGGCGGGGGCGGCGGTGGCGCCGGGGGCGGGCCGAATTTCGGCGGCCAGGGCCAGGGCGGGCCGGGCGGGACAGGCGGCCAGGTCGACCCCCGCCAGGCGCTGCAGAGCGGCCTGGCCTGGCTCCAGGACAACCTGGGCCTGGTCATCCTGGCTCTCTTCGCCGTGCTGCTATTGGTCGTGCTGCTGACCGCCCTGGCAGCGGTGACGCAGG
>DATGVT010000418.1:0-7082 GCA_035300005.1 Candidatus Acidiferrales bacterium | reverse complement strand
GCCTGCCCAGCGCCGCCAAGGCCCCCGTGCAGCACCTGGACGGCGTGCTCAGCCCCCAGACGGTGAAGCTCTGGAACCAGTCCGGCGACGACCGGACCCGCTGGTTCCTGGTGCTCGCCTCTCCGGAATTCCAGCTCAAGTAGGTGTGCCTGCGATGAAACCAGAGGTCGGCATCAACCAGCTCAAGCGGCGCGACTTCCTCAAGGCGGGCCTGGTCTTCGGCGCCGGGGCGGCCGGCCTGGCCGCCGGCTACGCCGCGGTGCCCGACGCCTTCGCCCGCGCCGTCTACGCCGCCAAGCAGGCCGGCGCCGGCAACGACAACGTGTTGGTCATGATCCAGCTGGCGGGCGGCAACGACGGGCTCCGCACCGTGGTGCCGCTGAACGACCCTAAGCTGCACGACCTCCGCCCGCGCCTGGCGGCGCCGATGGTGGCCCAGGCGCTGCCGATCGACAAGGACTGGGGGCTCAACCACAACCTGGGCGGCCTGAAGAAGCTCTACGACTCCGGCAAGATGGCCATCGTCCAGGGCGTCGGCTATCCCAGCCCGACCTTCAGCCACTTCGAGTCGATCCGGATCTGGGAGACGGGGGACCCCACCCGGCGCCAGGTCGACGGCTGGCTGGGCCGGACCCTGGCCAAGGCCTACGACTCCTTCGGGCATCCGCTGACCGGCTGCGCCTGCGGCACCACCAACGTCCCTGGGGCCCTGCGCGACCTGCAGGCGACGCTCACCGTCATCAACAACCAGAAGCAGTTCGGCTTCACCGGCGGCACCGAGGTGGAGGCCGCGGTGGGCGCCCTCTACAAGGGGACGCCCGGGATCTACGGCGCCCTCTTCGACACCGCCATGGCCACGGCCTCGGAGACCATCACCTCTCTCAGGACGGCGGCTTCCAGCTACGTGCCCGCGGTCAAGTACTCGGACGATCCCAAGCTCGTCTACTCGTCGAAGAACCAGCTGGCGGCGGCGCTGCAGCTGGCCGCGGAGCTGATCGTCACCGGGACCGGCGTCAAGCTGCTGCACGTCACCCTGGGCGGCTTCGACACCCACTACACGGAGCTCAACCGGCACGACGACCTGATGGGCTACCTGGACCAGGCGGTCTCGGCCTTCTACCAGGACCTGGCCGCCCACGGCAAGGCGGACAAGGTCCTGATCGCCACCTGGTCGGAGTTCGGCCGCCGGCCCAAGGAGAACGCCTCCGGCGGCACCGATCATGGAGCCGCCGCGCCGCTGCTGCTGATCGGCGACCCCGTGAAGGGAGGCCTCTACGGCGAGGCGCCGGCGCTGACCGCCCTCGACCAGACCGGCAACCTGAAGTACACGGTCGACTTCCGGGCCGTCTACCAGGAGATCCTGGGCGGGCACCTGGGCGCCGGCACCAAAGACATCCTGAACCAGACCTTCGACCCGATCCCGTTCATCAAGGTCCCGGTGCTGCGATGACCTGGCGCCGGCGATGACCTGGTCTCGGGCCAAGGACCTCCTGCTCAAGGCCGGCGCCACGATGCTGACACTGGTGGCGGCGACCGGAGCCGCCGTCTACGTGGCCGGGCACCTGAAGAACCCGGCCGCTCCGCTGCGCCCGTCGGTGCTGGGAGCGGCGTCCATCTACAACGCCGGCAGCGGGCGGCTCATCTTGACGCCGGCGGTCAGGTCGGCCAACGTCGAGGCGGTGACCTCGACCTATGCCTCTTGACGAGCCGGCTTCCCACCACTTCGAGGCGCTAGGCTCCGCCTGCAGCCTCTTCGGGGTCGGGGTTCCGGCCGGCCGGCTGGCCGAAGGCGAAGCCTGGGTGGCTTCTCTTCAGGAGCGGCTCACCCGCTTCGAGCCCACCTCGGAACTCTCCGCGCTGAACCGGGCCGCGGGTCGCTGGGTGGAGGTCGGGCCAGAGCTGGAGGCCCTGCTCCGCGAGGGCCTGCGCGCCCACCAGGTCAGCGGCGGCCTGGTTCACGTGGGCGTGCTCGGCGCGCTGCTGGCCGCCGGCTACACACGGCCGCTCCGCCAGGGTCCGACCCCGCCCACCTTCGCCGAGCCAGCCCCCCTGCCGGCCCTGCCCGAGATGCTGGAGGTCAGGCCGGGACGGGCCCGCCTGCGGCGCGGCTGGGGCGTCGACCTGGGCGGCCTGGCCAAAGGCTGGATGGCGGACCGCCTGGTCGAACGGCTGGGGGACAACTCACTGGCCAACCTGGGCGGCGACCTCAACGCGAGGGGCCCGGGGCCTGGTGGTGAGGGCTGGCCGGTCGGGCTGGGCGGGGTCACCCTCCTGCTGCGCGACTCCGGCGCCGCCACCAGCGGCACCCGCCGCCGGCGCTGGGCCGACGGGCTGCACCACCTCATCGATCCCCGCACCGGGCTGCCCGCCCTCTCCGACCTGACCGAGGTCTCGGTGGTGGCGCGCACGGCGACCGACGCCGAGATCTGGGCCAAGACGGCGCTCCTCCTCGGTGCCCAGGCGGCGCCCGCCGTCTGCGCCCGCCACACCCGGGCGTGGTACCTGAGCTGATGAACACGGACGAGCTCCTCTGGGCCGTGGCCCGGGTGGCGGGCCTGACCTCCTTCGCGGCGCTGGCCATCTCCCTGGTCACCGGGCTGGCGCTGCGCACCGGGGTCCTCGACTGGCTGGGGTCCAACCGCCACCTGCGCTCGCTCCACGAGTACACGGCCGTGCTCTGGATCCCGCTCGGGCTGCTGCACGTGGCGACGCTGATCCTCGACCGCACCGCCCGGATCGGCCTGCTGGACGTGGTGGTTCCATTCCGCGTCGAGTACGGCACGCTGGCCATCGGTCTGGGGACGCTCTGCTTCGACATCTTCGCGGTGGTCGCCGTCACCGGCTGGCTCAAGCGGCGGATGAACGGCACCCTCTGGCTGTGGGTGCACCGCGCCTCCTACCTGGCGTTCGGGCTCCTCTTCCTCCACGCCCTGCTGGCGGGCACCGACTTCAGCGACCCCATCGTCTCGGCGCTGACCTGGTCGGTGGCGGCGATCCTGGCCCTGCTCAGCCTCGCCCGGCTGCTCTGGGGCCGGCTTCCGGCTTAGAGCGCGGAGGAAACCCTCATGGTTCCGGCCCCGGCGGGCGGCTATCCGGCGCCGGCCCTCGCGGGCCCTCCTTCCTTCGATGAGCTCCGCGCACTGTAAAGGCGGCTAAGCCGCCTTTCCTGGACAGTCTTCGGCCTACCGGTTCGTAGGTAGGGGACGTGGTTCGACCTGTGCCTTGAGCTCAAGCACTCCCCTCCGCAGCTCGTCCTCCGCCTGGAGCGGTGCCTCGATCTCCTTGCGCTCGCGGTGCCAGCGCTCCATGGCCAGGTCCAGCTGGGCGGCCTGCAGCCGGGCCAGGCGGAAGTAGGCGCCCAGGCCGGCGCGCTCCGCCGCCCGCTCCCGGGCCAGGAAGCGGCGCCAGGGGCTGGCCAGCTCGCCCACCTCCTCGGGCAGCACGGCGCCCAGCCCGGTCTCCGCCTCGGCCTGGAGATGGCGGCGCAGCGCAGCGCCCTCCACGGCCAGCCCGACCACCAGCAGGAGCGCTACCGCCAGCACGAAGGGCCCGGTCATGAGAAGGGTGCGCAGGTGGACCCCGACCAGGATCCCGATCACGTCGTCGGGGATGGGGAAGAAGGTCAGCCAGGCGTCCCAGGAGAAGTGCGCGGCGATGGCGATCAGCCAGCCGCTGCCGATCGCCAGCCCCTTGGGGAGGGCGCCAGGCAGCTGCCGGGCGATGCCGAAGCCGGCCCCGATCAGCGCCGTGTAGGCCGCGTGGCCGAAAAAGAGCCCCAGCACCTGGCGGAAGTACCATTGCGCGCCCGCCGCCCCCGCCCCGTCGGGGGCGAACAGCGCGTACAGGTTGGTCATGTATGCGATCGACTCCATGAAGTTGAAGCCGAGCCCGACCGCCGCGCCGTAGACGATCCCGTCGACGACGTCGTCGAACTCGTCGCGCATGACCAGGAAGAGCAGCAGCACCGCCGTGCCCTTGGCCAGCTCCTCGAGGATCCCGGCCGAAAAGGCGTTGGAGGCGTCGAGCCCCGGTCCCGGGACCAGCGTGCTGACGGCGATCGCGTCCCAGAGGCCCTCGGCCCAGATCACCAGCGAGGTGGCGACGATGGCGCCCCAGGCCGTGGCCACCAGCACCAGCCGCCAGGGCTCCTTCTCGTTGCGGTCCAGCCGGCGGACGACGAAGAGGCCGAAGGCGGTCGTGGGTACGCAGGCCAGCGCGCAGTAGAGGGCCACGCCCGGTCCGGCCTCCTGGGTGAAGACGAAGACGTCGATCAGGAGCAGCCAGAAGAGGATGCCCAGGCCCAGGAGGACGCCGGCCCGGATCAGGTGCTTGCGGCGCAGCGCCTGGTCGCGGTCGAAGGCGCGGACCCCGATCCAGCTGGCGGCGCCGATCAGCGCCACCGTGACCAGGCCGTAAAGGGACGTGCGGCCGGCCACCTTGTCCAGGAAGAAGTAGTTGAGGATGGAGGTGGCCGTGATGACCGCCACCAGGAGGGCGGTGACCAGGACCGCCAGCGCGTAGCGGGCGGGCCGCCCCCGGCGCGCGTAGGCGGCTGAGATCACGGCCGCCGCTCCACCAGCACCAGCCGCCGGGCGAGGACCTCGACCGCGCGGCCGCCCGAGTACCGCTCGACCACGAAAAGGTACTGGCCGGGGAGGTTTCGCTTCAGGCCGCGGGGCAGCCGAACCGGCACCACCGGCCGGTCGGCCAGGGTTCCCGCCCGGCCGGGGCCGACGCCGCCGACCACCTCGCCGAAGGTGTTGAACCAGTGGGCGGCGACCACCAGGTCGGGATTCACGCTGGACCAGTCGACGACAGCCGCGAAGGCCTCGTCGCGGGCGAAGTGGGTGCGATCGGCGTCGCTGGTCTGCCCGGTCTCCGGGTTGTAGGCGTACACGCCGGTCACGGTGGCGGTGGCCCCGCTCCGCTCGTAGAAGGGCTCGAAGAAGACAAACTCGCCCAGGCCGGCGATCAGGATCACGACCGCGGCGGCGCCCAGCGTGACCATTGTCCGGTACAGGGTCCGGATCTCGTCCCGGCCCGTCATGCCGCGGCCGAGTTTAACCACCGGCTCGAGGATCCGCCCGGTGCCCGGCTGAGAGGGCGCACTGGTGCGGCGGAGAGGATTTGAACCTCCACGTCCTTGCGGACACTAGGTCCTGAACCTAGCGCGTCTGCCGTTCCGCCACCGCCGCGGGAACGCCCAGTATACCCACCGCCTTAAGATCGGCTCAGCATGGACGAGAGCCTCCGGCTGGGGCGGATCGGCGGCATCCAGATCGGCGCCAACTGGAGCCTCCTGATCGTCTTCTTCCTGATCGTCTGGAGCCTCGCCGGCAGCCTCTTCCCGCAGGACGTTCCGGGCCAGACCCAGGCCGCCTACTGGCTGGCGGCGGTGGTCGCCGCCTTCCTGTTCTACGCCTCGCTGCTCGCCCACGAGCTGGGCCACGCGGTGGTCGCCCGGCGGATGGGCATCGCCGTCGAGGGCATCACCCTCTGGCTCTTCGGCGGCGTCGCCCGCCTGCGCGGAGAAGCCTCCAGCCCGGGCGGCGAGGCCCGGATCGCGCTCGCGGGCCCGGTGGTCAGCTTCGGGCTGGCGGTGCTCTTCGGCCTGGCGACCTACCTCCTGGACCCCATCCGCGGTGCTGGGCTGGCGGAAGGCGCCACCGCCTGGCTGGCGGGCACCAACCTGCTCTTGGCGATCTTCAACCTGATCCCCGCCTACCCGCTCGACGGCGGCCGCGTCCTGCGGGCCTTCCTCTGGAGGCGCAACGGCGACCGGCTGCGGGCGACCGCGCAGGCGGCTCGCGGCGGCCGGCTCTTCGGATACCTGCTGATCGCCTACGGCATCCTCGGCTTTTTCTTCGGCGGCTCGGTCTCCGGCGTCTGGTCGGTCTTCCTGGGCTGGTTCATCCTCTCGGCCGCGCGCTCCGAGGAGTCGCACGTGCTGATCCGGGGCGCCCTCTCCGGCATTCGGGTCGCCGACGTGATGACGCCCAACCCGGTGGTGGCTCCGGGCTGGATCACCGTCGAGGAGTTCCTGAACTCCTACGTCTTCACGCACCGCTTCACCGCGTTCCCGCTGAAGACCTTCGAGGGCAAGCTGGACGGGCTGATCACGCTCTCGCGCCTGAAGGACGTGGCCCCCGAAGCGCGGCGCGCGACCCGGGTCCGCGACCTCGCCTGCGGCCTGGACGAGGTGGCGACCTCGGCTCCCTTCGAACCGCTGATCAACCTCCTCGACCGCACTGGAAGCTGCGGCGACGGCCGCGTCCTGGTCCTGCAGGGCGGCGAGCTGGTCGGAATCGTGTCGCCCACCGACATCAACCGGGCGCTGAGGATGGCGGCCCTGCGCGGGGCGCCGCTGCCGACGTAGACGGTCGTGCCGGTATCAGTCTTGGCTTCAGAACTTTGAGACCGGGTCTGGGACTGCTTTCGATACCGCGCCCGAGCGAACCTGCGGGGCATGTACGCACGGCACCGCCTCGACCTCGGCCTCGGCGACCTGGCCCGGCTCGCTTTCTCATCGTGGCGGCAGCCGCCGCCGGAGGCCGCCCTGGTCGGCTTCAGCGTCCGGTCCGAATTCCACCTGCTGCTCCAGGCGCTCGACCTGCCGCCTGGCAGCGAGGTCCTGGTCTCGGCGGTGACGCACCCGGACATGGTCCGGATCCTCGAAACCGCCCGGCTGGTGGCGGTGCCGGTCGACCTCGACCTGGAGACGCTGGCGCCCCGGCCTGAGCTGCTGGCTCGGCTGGCCGGCCCGCGCACCCGCCTGCTGCTGGTGGCGCATCTGTTCGGCGGCCGCTGTGACCTGGAGCCGGCGCTGCGGCTGGCCCGGAGTCGGGGACTGCTTCTGGTGGAGGACTGCGCCCAGGCCTTCCGCGGGCCGGGCGACGACGGAGAGCCGGGGGCGGACGTCTCCCTCTTCAGCTTCGGCACCCTGAAGACCGCCACCGCGCTCGGGGGCGCGCTGGCCTACGTCCGGGACGAGCGGCTGCGCCGCCGGATGGCTGAGATCCAGGCCGGCTGGCCGGCGCAGCCCGACCGCGAGTACCGGCGGAAGGTGCTCCGCCACCTGCCGG
>DATGVT010000417.1:0-3728 GCA_035300005.1 Candidatus Acidiferrales bacterium | reverse complement strand
TCACCAGGCGGGCCAGGCCGCCGCGCCCGCCCGGGTCGCGGTAGTCGTCCACGTTCTGGCCCAGCAGCACCAGCTCGCGGGCGCCCTCGGCGATCGCCAGCCGGCACTCGGCCAGCACCTGCTCCATGGGCAGGTGGCGCTCCCGGCCTCTGACCCGGGGCACGATGCAGAAGGTGCAGTTGTGGTCGCAGCCCTGGATGACGCTGACGTAGTGGCTGATTCCGGTCCGGCCGGCCGCCGGCTGGGGCTCGCCCAGCGAGTAGTCGTAGCGCGCCTCCAGGTCGGCCAGGAACCCGTCGTAGTCGCCGATCGGGACCACGGCGTCCAGCTGCGGGAAGCGCCGGAGCAGAGCCTCCCCCTCCTTCCCCACCAGGCAGCCGGTGAGGGCGAGCGTGCGGCCGGGTTGCTTCCAGGCCCGCAGCTCGCCCAGCTTGGAGTAGACCTTTTCCTCCGAAGCCTGGCGGACGACGCAGGTGTTGACCACCGCCACGTCGGCGCGCTCGAGCTCGGCCTCAACGTAGCCGGCGGCCAGCAGGCGCCGGGCCAGCGACTCGGAGTCGGCCACGTTCATCTGGCAGCCGACCGTCCAGATGTGGAAGCTTCTAGCCGTCCTCAGCGCGTTTCAATGAGCAGGCGGATGCCGGTCCGCTCCTCACCGTCGATCGAGATGTCGATGAAGGAGGGGATGCAGACCAGGTCCAGGCCGCCGGGGGCCACGTAGCCGCGCGAGATGGCGATCGCCTTGACCGCCTGGTTGATGGCGCCGGCCCCGATCGCCTGGACCTCCACCCGGCCCTGGCTGCGGACCACGCCGGCGATCGCGCCCGCGACGGCGACCGGCTTGGAGGTGGCCGACACCTTGAGTATCTCCACCGGAGCTCGCCCCTCGCCTGGCATTGCTGGAACCCCCAACCTAGGTGTGTTCTCTATCGATACGCTGGATCGCAATGGCTCGACCGCTGAGCCTATCAATGCTAACCAGAACCGAATTGAATGTCACGGGTCCTGACGCCACCTCGAAGCGGTGGGGGACCCCGGTCAGGAAGCGCTTCAGCACCGCCTCCCGGTCCATGCCGATGACGCCGTCCCGGGGCCCCACCATTCCGGCGTCGGTGACGTAGGCGGTGCCGCCGGGCAGCACCCGGGCGTCGGCCGTGGCCACGTGGGTGTGGGTCCCGATCACCGCGCTGGCCCGGCCGTCCAGATACCAGGCCAGGGCCTGCTTCTCGGAGGTCGCCTCGCCGTGCAGGTCGCAGACCACGATCCGAACCTCCGGCTCGGCGGCAAGGACGGCGTCGGCGGCGCGGAAGGGGTCGTCGATCGCGTTCATGAACAGGCGACCCATCAGGTTCATGACCAGGACCCGCTCGCCGTCGGCATCCAGCGTGCAGTAGCCGGTGCCGGGGGCGCCGGGCGGATAGTTGTGCGGCCGCAGGACCCGCTCCAGCGCGGGCAGGGCGGGCACGAACTCGCGCTGGTCGAAGACGTGGTTGCCGGACGTGATCACGTCGGCCCCCAGCGAGAGCAACTCCCGGGCGATCGCCTCCGTCAGCCCGAATCCCCCGGCGGCGTTCTCTCCGTTGAGCACGGTCAGGTGAGGCTGGAGCTCGGCCTTCAGGCCGGGCAGGCAGGCCTTCACGGCGGCCCGTCCCGGGCGGCCGACCACGTCGGCGACGAACAGCACCCGAAACTCGTGCTCAGCCACCGATTCGCTCGGTAATGCACCCCGGGGTCCCCGGGAAATCGCAGATTTCCTGGGGTGGGAACAGCACGCGGAAGTCGCGGTCGATCACCTGGCCTGAGTAAAGCAGAAGGGGGACCCGCATTCGGGTCCCCCTTTCTTCGTCACTTGGCGTACTCGACCGCCCGCGTCTCCCGAACCACGGTGACGCGGATCTGGCCCGGATAGCTGAGCTCGGCCTCGATTCGCTTGGCGATCTCGCGAGCCATCAGCTGGGCCTGGGCGTCGTCGATGTTCTCCGGCTTGACCAGGATCCGGACCTCGCGGCCGGCCTGGATGGCGTAGGACTGCTGGACGCCTTCGAAGCTGTTGGCGATCGCCTCCAGCTTCTCGAGCCGCTTGATGTAGGCCTCGAGCGTCTCCCGCCGAGCTCCCGGCCGGGCGGCCGAGATGGCGTCGGCGGCGATCAGCAGGATGGCCTCGGTCGTGTGCGGCTCCTCGTCGTAGTGGTGGGCCCGCACGGCGTGGACCACCGGGGCGGGCACCCCGTGCCTCTGGCAGAGGTCGGCGCCGATCACGGCATGCGAGCCCTCGACCTCGTGGTCGATGGCCTTGCCGATGTCGTGCAGAAGGCCGGCCGTCTTGGCGGCCCGCACGTCGGCCCCGATCTCGGACGCCATCATGGCGGCGAGATGGGCGACCTCCTTGGAGTGGTTGAGCACCTGCTGCCCGTAGCTGGTGCGGAAGCGAAGGATGCCCAGGTGGCGGACGATCTCGGGGTGGAGCCCCTGGAGGCCCACCTCCACCACCGCCGCCTCACCTTCCTCCTTCACCCGCTGGAGAACCTCCTGGCGCGCCCGGGCCACGGTCTCCTCGATGCGGGCGGGGTGGATGCGGCCGTCCACGATCAGCTTGTTCAGGGCCACCCTGGCCACCTCGCGGCGGACGGGGTCGAAGCCGCTGATGATGACGGCCTCCGGGGTGTCGTCGATGATCAGGTCGATGCCGGTCGCCTGCTGCAAGGCGCGGATGTTGCGGCCCTCACGGCCGATGATCCGTCCCTTCAGCTCGTCGTTGGGTAGCGGCAGCACCGAGACCGAGGTCTCGGCGGTCTGGTCGGCTGCCACGCGCTGGATGGCTTCGGTAACGATCGCCCGGGCCCGCCGCTCGCTCTCCTCGCGGAAGTTGAGCTCGGCCTCCCGCACCTTGCGGGCGACCTCGGTCCGGAGCTCCTGCTCGACCTCTGCCATGAGGGCGCCCTGCGCCTCCTGGCGCGTCATGTTGGCGACCCTCTCCAGCTCCTTCAGCTGCTGCAGGTTTGTCTCTTCCAGCTTGGCGCGGAGCTCGTCGAGCCCCTTCTCGCGCTGGCCGAGCGCCTGCTCCTTGCGGCCAAGGTCTTCCAGCCGGCGTTCCAGGTTCTCCTCTTTCTGGAGCACGCGGCGTTCGAGCTGCTGGACCTGGGAGCGGGTCTCGCGCGCCTCATCGTCGGCCCGGGTGCGGGTCCGGACGGCCTCTTCCTTGGCTTCCAGGAGCCTTTCCTTGGCCGCCGTCTCCACCTCGGCCAGCCGCTGCTGGGCCTTGGCTTCCAGGCTTCCGAGCTCACCCTGCCGGCGCCGGCCGACAAGCAGGTAAGCGGCACCGAAACCGATTCCACCGGCGATGGCGAACCCGATCGCGAATAGGACATAGACGTAGAGAGACAATGGTTTCACCTCGCGTTATTCGGTTTTGAAGGTGCGGGTCGCGGGCAAAGCTGGCCGCCTCTCCCGCGGTTCAACTCTCGGGTCCGCGAGGCCTGCCGCGGCCACGCGTAACCAATAATTTTAGCCCTGGTCCGGGCCTTCCAGCCGGCGGAGGGCCCGCCGGATCGAGTCCACCCCGAAGCCGCGGCGGTGGAGCCGGGCGGCGATCAGGTCGCGCGGCAGGCCGCCGCCGAAGCGCCGGGCCAGCCGCTCGGCGGCGTCCACCTCCGCTTCGGGGTCGAGGTCGCCCAGGGCGGCGTCGGCCAGCTGCCGGCCGATCCCGCGGCCGCGCAGCTCGGCGGCCA
>DATGVT010000416.1:0-3381 GCA_035300005.1 Candidatus Acidiferrales bacterium | reverse complement strand
CGCCGCCCCGGCAGCACCTCTGCCAGCAGCCCGTGAATGCGGTCGCGGGCGGCGTAGCTGTCGCCGCCGGCGGCCCCGGCGCAGGCGGCGGCCACCCGCGGCGAGCCGAGGGCGTGCAGAACCGACCGCAGCTCCGTGCGGGCGGCCGCCTCCCCGACCGCGGCCACGTTCGCGCTGCCGGCCTCGGCTTCGGCCAGGACCCGCTCGCCGTCGGCCAGCCGGGCGCGGGTGCTGGTCCCGCCGATGTCGAGCCCGAGGACCGCGGTCAGGGCACGGCCACCGGCAGTCGCCCGACCGCGCGCAGCCGCCCGCCGATCACGTCGAGAGCCGCCTCCACCAGCGGTTCCTCGTCCCCGTAGGCCGCGACCAGGGCCCTCGCCTCGGGCACCAGCCCCAGGTCGTAGGGCTCGCGCAGCGCGACCAGCACCAGGGGCCGGACGGCCGCCAGCTTGCGAACCGCTGCTACCTGGGCCGGGTCCCGGCTGAGCCGGCGAGCCCCCACTACCAGGGCGTCAAAGTCCCGTGCCCGCGAGGGCTCGACGACCGCGAACCCACGCCGGCGGCAGGCGGCCAGGAAGAGGTCCTCCGCGCGCTCCTCCTCGGCCAGGTTGGGCCGGCCCCCGGTGAACGCCAGCGCAGCGACCCGGCCACCCGCCAGCGGCAGGAGGCCGGAGTCGCGGACCAGGGTCACCGCGGCCCGCGCCACCTCGGCGACGGCCTCCAGGTGGGGGGCGCCGCCGACCACGTTCAGCGGGGGCGGCGGGCCCAGCCTGGCCAGGCGCCGCTTCAACCCGCGCACCCGCCGCGCGGACCGCCGCAGGCGGGCCTCGGGCACGCGCCCGGAGCTGACCGCCTCGCGAAGCGCCCGAGCCACCTCCCGCTGGTACTCCCCGGGCGTCCCCAGGAGCACCAGGTCGCAGCCGGCCTCGAAGGCTCGGACCGCCCTCTCGCCCGGCTCCTGGCCGCCGGCGCCCGCCATCTCCATGGCGTCGGCGCAGACGAGGCCCTCGAATCCCAGCTCCCGGCGGAGGAGGCCTTCCAGGATCGGGCGGGACTGGGTCGCCGGCCGCCCGCTGGGGTCGAGGGCGGGCACCGCCAGGTGGCCGGCCATCACCACTGCCACCAAGTCGGCGAGCTCGCGAAAGGGGACCAGCTCGACCGCCTCCAGCCGCTGCCTGTCGTGCTGCAGCACCGGCAGCGCCAGGTGAGAGTCGACCTGGGTGTCTCCGTGGCCCGGGAAGTGCTTGGCGGCGGCCAGCACGCCGGCCGCCTGGAAAGCCTCCACCTGGGCGCGGCCGCAGGCGGCCACCAGGGCCGGCGAGTCCCCGAAGGAGCGGACCCCGATCACCGGGTTCGTCGGGTTGACGTTGACGTCTACCACCGGGGCCAGGTTCAGGTTGACGCCGACCGCGCGCAGCTCGCGGGCGCAGACCTCCGCCACCCGGCCGGCCGCCTCGGGCCCCGCCGCCCCCAGGGCCATCGCGCTCGGCAGTGGGGTCGCGCCGCGGGTCAGCCGCTGCACCGAGCCGCCTTCCTGGTCGATCGCGATCAGCATCGGGCCGCCCGCGGCCTGCAGCGAAGCGGTCAGGCCGGCGGTGGCCTCCGGGTCGGGGGTGTTGCGCGAGAAGAGGATGACGTTGGCGATCGCCTCTGTGCGCAGCAGGCGGGCGCTGTCCGGATCCAGCTCGGCGCCCGGGATGCCCACCATCAGGCACTCGCCGGCCAGGGCTCTCAGCTCGTCCTCGGTCATCTCAGCGCCTGCCGGCGCAGGCGTTCGATGGCGCCGCGCGGGCTGCCGGCCGCGTCGAGAGCGGCGGCCGCCACCGCCTCGCCGGCCCCGGTGGCGTCGCGGATGATCCCGATCGCCCGCTGCCGCAGCTTGCGGTTGCTCGGCTTGACGTCCAGCATCCGTCCCTCACGGACGTGGCCGAGGCGCGTGAAGACGCCGGTGGAGAGCATGTTCAGGACCAGCTTCTGGGCGGTGCCCGCCTTGAGGCGGGTCGAGCCCTCCAGAACCTCCGGCCCGGTCGCGACCTCAACCGCGACCTCGGCCAGGGCGCCCAGGCTGGAGCCCGGGGCGCAGGTCACCGCGGCGGTCAGCGCCCCCCGGCCCCGGGCGGCGCGCAGCGCGCTCAGGACGTAGGGCGTCTCGCCGCTGGCGCTGACCCCGACCGCGACATCGAGCGGCCCCAGCTCGATCGCCTCCGCCTCCTCGTCCTCGGCGCCTTCCACCGCGTCCACCAGCGCCCTCTCCCCGCCGGCCAGGTGGGCCCGGACCAGGTCCGGCGGCACGCCGAAGGTGGGCGGGCACTCGGCCGCGTCGAGGACGGCCAGCCGGCCGCTGCTGCCGGCGCCGAAGTAGTGCAGCCTGCCGCCCCGCCGGAGCCGCTCGGCGGTGGCGTCGATCAGGGCGGCAAGCGTGTCCAGGTGCGCCGCCACCGCCCGTGCCACCTTGCGATCCTCGGCGTTCATGTGGGCGACCAGGCGGCGGGTGGGGAGACGGTCGATTCTCCTCACGATCAGCTCGAGCTTCTGGCCGCCCGCTGCCGGCTGACCTCATAGAGGAGGGCGGCCGCCGCCGCCGAGGCGTTCAGGCTGGCCACCCGCCCGCGCATCGGCAGCCGCAGGCGCACGTCGCAGCGCTCCTTCACCAGCCGGTGCAGGCCGGCCCCCTCCCCACCCACCACCAGGCAGACCGGCTGGAGGAGATCGAACTCCCAGGGCAGGAGCCCGCCCTGGGGGTCGAGGGCCGCGCACCACAGGCCCGCCCGCCTCACCTCGGCCAGCGCCGCGGGAAGGCCGGCGACCGTGCAGATTGGCAGGAGCTCGCTGGCGCCCGAGCTGGCCTTGACCGCGACCGGGCTGAGCGGGGCCGAGCGCCGGGCCGGGAGGAGGATCCCGTCGGCCCCCGCGGCTTCGGAGCTGCGCAGGATGGCGCCCAGGTTCTGCGGGTCCTGGACCCCGTCCAGCGCCACCAGCAGCCGCGGATTCGTGGCCAGAAGCTCGCGCAGCGTCCAGGCCCGGCGCGGCTTCAGCTCGGCCGCCACGCCCTGGTGGACGCCTGGCGCCTGGGTGTCCAGCCGCTGGCGGCTGACGATCTCCACCGGCGCCAGGCGCCGCAGCTCGTCCAGCCGGGGATCGGGTTCCAGGCCGCGGGCCATCAACACCCGGCGCACGCGGCCGGCCCGCGCGGCCTCCAGCACGGCGTTGCGGCCGTGGATCACGGCGCGTTCGTACCCGCGTGCGTGCCGTAACTCACGTCCCCTCCCTGCCCTCCCCAACGGAGGAGGGGCGAAGCCGGCGCCAGCGCACCCCCTCGCGGGTGTCGTCGAGCAGGACGCCCTGCTCCTGCAGCCGCTCGCGGATCCGGTCCGCCCGGCC
>DATGVT010000415.1:0-1861 GCA_035300005.1 Candidatus Acidiferrales bacterium | reverse complement strand
AGGGCGGCTCGAGGCCGCGGACGGCGCAGCCCAGGGCCGGCTCCAGCACCACGCGGCCGCCGCCCTCCACCTCGCCGACCACCTCGTGCCCGGGCACGAAGGGGTAGCTGGTGAGCGGGTCCAGGTAGAGGGAGATGTGGCCGGTGATGGCGGCCAGGTCGGACCCGCAGATGCCGGCCAGCCGGGGCCGCAGGCGCACCCAGTCCGGGCCGGGCAGGGCGGGTTCGGGGAGGTCGCCCAGGCTCAGCATAGAGAGCGAGGAGGTGGCGACGTCGGCCCTGCCGCCGGCCGCCCGGACCAGGGCGAAGGAGGGGATCGAGCGAACGTATTGGAGTGCTAGCAAATCAGCGGCGGACGTACTCCTTGAACTCGGCCGAGCGGGGGTCGGGCATCGGGAGCCGCCAGTTGCCGGGCGCCATCCGCCAGCGCTCCACGCGCCAGCCGCGCTGGGAGGCGACCTGCGAGAGGCGGGCGTCGGGGTTGACGACCACCGGCGTCCCCACCGCCTCCAGCATGGGCAGGTCGCTGAGCGAGTCGGCGTAGGCGAAGCTCTCGCCCAGCTGCAAGCCGCGCCCGGCCGCGTACTCTTCGAGCAGGCTGGCGCGGGCCTCCCCCGCCGGCGGAGGCGACTGCAGGTCGCCGGTCAGGCGGCCGTCGCGGACCAGCAGGTGGGCGCAGTCGACCTCCACCTCCAGCAGCTCGGCCAGCGGCTCCACCACCACGTCCAGCGCGCCGGTCAGCAGGAGCACCCGGTGGCCGGCCCGCCGGTGCTCGCGGATCCGCCGCACCCCCTCCGGGTAGATCCGCCGCAGCGTGACCTCGTTGAGGGCCTCCCGGCCCAGCCGGCGCATCTCCTCCACCTCGAGGCCGTCGTACTCGCGGTAGAAGCTGCGCTGGAACTCGGCTCGCGAGCGGCGCTCCAGGTAGAGCCAGCGCGGCGCCTCGCGCAGCATCTCGGCCATGAAGGCCGGCCAGTCCGAGAGCGGCTTTGACTTCAACCGCATCCAGAAGAAGTACTCCACCACGTTGGTCTCCACCAGCGTCCCGTCCACGTCGAACACCGCCAGCACGTCTTCCCGGCCCTGCCGCCGGCGAAGCGCCGCCTGCGTGCTGGAGGAGTCGGGCCGGGGCTCGGTGCGGCCGCTGGGACCGGCCTTGCGGGGCGCCGTCTCCGCCCTCGACATGCGGACCACGGTGGGCAGGTGCACGTCCTGGAAGTAGTGGGTCCAGTCATAGAGCGCGGGGTCGAACGGGTAGGTCTTCTTCTCCTTGGCGCTGAGCCGCTCCCAGAGCTCGTGCAGGTTGCGGGTGTCGAAGATGCAGTCGACCTCGGTGTAGACGCCGTACAGCTCGGCCAGGTTGAGGCCTCGGTCGAGCTTGCCCAGCTCGTCGTTGAGCTGGTCGGAGATCGGGGTCGCCCCGGCCCCCAGCGGCAGGCGCTCGACCAGCCACTGGGCCGCCTCCACCACCCGCATCCCCGTGCGCACGCGGCCGGTCAGCTCGCTCCGGGTGGGGAAGGTCCAGGTGGGGGTTCCGATCGCCTGCCCGTAGCGGTCGCGCAGCGGGTGGCGCAGGAAGTAGTCGCCGCACTCGTCGTGGACCCGCCGCAGCCGCAGCGGGTTGCGGCTGCCTGAGGCCACCTGGTAGACGCGATGGCCCCTGGGCGGCGGGCTGGCCGCCACCGCCAGCACGGCGTTGACCACGAAGTCGGCGGGGATGATGTCGAGCAGGGAGTCGGGCAGGCCCGAGAAGTCCTGCAGCACGCCGCGCCCGAAGGCCAGGATGATCGGCTCCGCCATCCGAAAGCCTTCCAGCCAGCCCGGGAAGGGCTCGGCCAGCGCGCTCTCGATGATGGACGGCC
>DATGVT010000414.1:0-3110 GCA_035300005.1 Candidatus Acidiferrales bacterium | reverse complement strand
CGTGCTGACCAAGCTGGACGGCGACGCCCGCGGGGGCGCCGCGCTCTCGCTGCGGCATGCCGCCGGGGTCAGCATCCGCTTCGCCGGAACCGGAGAGCGCCCCACCGATCTGGAGGTCTTCCACGCCGATCGGATGGCCTCGCGGATCCTGGGCATGGGTGACGTCCTCTCCCTGGTCGAGAAGGCCGAGCGCTCGCTGGACCAGGACGCCGCCCGAGAGGTCGAGCGCCACCTGCGCGCGGGCCGGCTCAGCTTCGACGACTTCCTGGTCCAGATCCGCCAGCTGCGTACCCTGGGACCGGTGGCGGGCGTCCTGGAGATGCTGCCCGGGGCCGGCCGGCTGAAGGCCCAGGCCGGGGACTCGGACCCGGAGGCCGAGGTGGGCCGGATGGAGGCCATCATCCAGTCCATGACCGCGGCCGAGCGGGCGCGCCCGGAGCTGATCGACGGCAGCCGCAGGCGGCGGATCGCCCGCGGCAGCGGAACCCAGGTGCCCGACGTCAACCGCCTGCTGAAGGCGCGGGAGGCGATGCAGACGCTGGTGAAGGAGATGGGCAGGCCTGGCGGCAAGGGCCTGCCGAAGCTGTTCAGAGGAGGTACGCGAGTTTGGTAAAGATCAGGCTGCGGCGGATGGGGACGAAGAAGCGGCCCTTCTTCCGCCTGGTGGTCGCGGACGCCCGGTCGCCGCGTGACGGCCGCTTCATCGAGCAGGTCGGGTACTACGACCCCCTGACCGATCCCGTCACGGTGAAGATCGAGGAAGACAAGGTGCTGCGCTGGCTGGCCCAGGGCGCCCAGCCCTCGGACGCCGCGCGCAGCCTGCTGCAGCGGGAGGGGATTCTTGAGAGACATGCAGCCACCAGGAAGCAGGGAAAGACCGCCGTTCCGGCGTGACCGGGACCGCGACCGGGGCGGCCGCGGCTTCGACCGCGGCTTCCGGCCGGCGGGCCCGCCGGTGGACTACCGGGCGCTGGTCGAGTTCGTCGCGAAGTCGGTGGCTGAGAAGCCGGACGAGGTCGAGGTGCAGGCCTTCGAGCGCGGGGCCGGGACGCTGGCGATCAAGGTCAAGATGGCCGACGAGGACGTGGGCCGGCTGATCGGCAAGGCGGGGCGCAACATCGAGGCGCTACGCACGCTGGTTCGGGTGGCTTCTCTGCGCGAGCGGCGCCGCGTGTTCGTGGACATGGCCACCCCGCCCCGGTGATCAGGGTCGGCCTGGTCACCGGACCATTCGGAGTCGAGGGGGCTGTCAAGGTGGAAACCTTGACAGACTTCGCCGACCGCTTCGAGCCGGGGGCGACCCTGGAGCTGGCCGGCCAGACCCGACGGGTGGAGTGGAGCCGGCCCCAGGGCGCCGGCCTGGTCGTGAAGCTGGCCGGGATCGACAGCCGGACCCTGGCCGAGCTCCACCGGGGCCGCTACCTGGAGGTGGCGGAGGCGCGGCCGCTCCCGGCCGGGAGCTTCTATCCCCACCAGCTGGTGGGGCTGCAGGTGCTGACCCAGTCGGGCCGGCCGCTGGGCCGGCTGGCGGACGTGCTCCGGCGCCCCGCCAACGACGTCTGGGTGGCCGACCAGGACGGGGTCGAGCACCTGGTGCCCGCCACCAAAGAGGCGGTCAAGGAGGTGGACCTGGCGGCGGGTCGGGTGGTGGTCGCCGACTGGCTGCTGGAGGTCGAGGATGTCTAGCCATTCGATGACACCCGCACCGCGCCTCCGCTTCGACGTGGTCAGCATCTTTCCGGAGGTCTTCGGGCCGGTCTTCGCCCGGGGCGTGGTCGGGCGTGGGATCGCAGCTGGAGTGCTGGCCCTGGAGACGCACGACCTGCGCGCCTTCACCCAGGACCGCCACCGCCAGGTGGACGATGTGCCCTTCGGGGGCGGGCCGGGGATGGTGCTCAAGCCGGAGCCCGTGTTTGCGGCGGTGGACTCGATCCGGCCCCACAACCCGGGCCCGGTGATCCTGATGGAGCCCTGGGGCGAGCCGCTGACCCAGGGGCTGGCGGCCGAGCTGGCCCGAGAGCCCGGCCTTATCATCGTCTGCGGTCGCTACGAGGGCGTCGACGACCGCGTCCGGGAAGCGCTGGCGGACCGGGAGGTCTCGATCGGGGACTACGTGCTGAGCGGGGGTGAGATCCCGGCGCTGGTGCTGATCGACGCCGTCGCCCGGCTGGTGCCGGGGGTGGTGGGCGACGAGGAGTCGCTCCGGATCGACGCCTTCGAGGGCGGCGGCGGCTACCCGCAGTTCACGCGCCCGGCGGAGTTCCGCGGGCTCAAGGTGCCGGAGGTGCTGCTCTCCGGCAACCACCCGCGGATCGAGGAGTGGCGCCGGGAGCAGGCGGCGCGGCGGCGGCGCCGGGGCGCAGCCTACAAGGAGAGATTGAGGTGAACGTGATCGACGCGCTCGAGAAGGAGCAGCAGAAGGAGAAGGTGCCGGCCCTGCGTCCGGGGGACACGGTGAAGGTCCACGCCAAGGTGGTGGAGGGAACCCGGGAGCGGATCCAGGTCTTCGAGGGGACGGTGATCCGGATCGCCGGCGGCGGCCTGCGGCGCAGCTTCACCGTCCGCCGCGTCACCCACGGCGTGGGCGTGGAGAGGACGTTCATGATCCACTCCCCGCGCATCGACAAGGTCGACGTCGTCCGCCACGGCGACGTCCGCCAGGCGCGCCTGTACTACCTGCGCGGGAAAGTCGGTAAAGAGGCTCGCATCCGGGAAAAGCGCTAGCTAGGCTGCGGCTCATGAAGAGGCGCCGCCGACCCCAGCTCTGGGCCTCGGAGAAGATCGCCCGCCAGCTCGGCTACACCACGGTCGCCGGCGTGGACGAGGTCGGGATGGGCCCGCTCGCGGGGCCGGTGGTGGCGGGTGCGGTCGTGCTGCCGCTGGGGGCACGGCTTCCCGGTCTGGACGACTCCAAGAAGCTGACCGCGCTGCAGCGGTTGCGCCTCGACCGCCTGATCCGGCGGCGCGCGGTGGCGGTGGCCGTCTGCGCGGTGGAGGCGGGGGAGATCGACCGGGTCGGCCTCACCGCCGCCCGGCGGCGGGCGACGGCGGGCGCGATCACCCTGCTCGGCCTGCCCGTGGAGTACCTGCTGGTGGACGCCTGGGACGTG
>DATGVT010000413.1:0-4024 GCA_035300005.1 Candidatus Acidiferrales bacterium | reverse complement strand
CTAACCCTCCCCCGTTGGGGAGGGCAGGGAGGGGACGCTGGCTCTCTCGTCCCTCCCTGCTTGCGGGGAGGGTAGGGAGGGGCCGCGGGTTACGCCCTCTCGCGGAGGAGGGGATCGCCGCCTTCACGGAGAAGCGAAAGCCGGCCTGGAAGGGCCGCTAGGCCCGTGAGTCGTGCTCGTCGAGCACGTCATGGATGACGCGCCGGGCCGGCGAGACGGGCTGGCGGCCGGCCTTTAGATCGCGGGCGAGCGTGTTCATCGCCTTCCAGAGGGCCCACCCGCGGCCGCGTGCCCACGTCGCTTCGTCCACCGGCATCTGGGCCCGGAAGGCCTGCCGGCCGGCGCCTGAGAGGAGAGTCCAGGCGATCGTCAGGTCGCAGGCGGGATCGCCGACCCCCGAACACCCGAAGTCGATCACGGCGCTCAGGCGGCCCTCTTTCACCAGCAGGTTCCCCGCTTCAACGTCCCCATGGAGCCAGACCGGCGAGCCGTGCCAGGTCGCCTCCAGCGCGGCGTGCCAGACCCTTTCCGCGCGCTGGGCGTCGATCTCGCCGCCCAGGGCGACCATAGCTTCCCTGGTCTCCGCGTCGTAGATGGCCAGGCTCCCGCCGCGAAAGAAGTTGTGGCTGCCGGCCGCTGGGCCGCCCCAGGGATCGATCCCGTACAGGGCGGCCAGGAAGCCGGCCAGCTCGGTCGCGAACTGCACTGGATCGTCGATGGGCGCGACCGCCGCCGGCTCGCCCTCCAGCCAGCGGTAGACGGACCACGGCCACGGAAAGCCGCCTCCGGGCTTGCCCCTGGCCAGCGGCTCGGGGATGGCCAGCGGAAGCCGGCCGGCCAGGAATGGCAGCCATCGATGCTCCTTGTCGACCTGCGGGGCGTAGCGCTCGGCGCTCGGCAGCCGCACGGACATGTCATCGCCTAGGCGGAAGGTTCTGTTGTCCCAGCCGTCCCGCTCGACATGCCTCAATGGAAGTCCGGCCCAGTACGGGAACTGAGCCGCCAGCAGCCGCGACACCAGCGCTGGAGTGATGTCAGCCCTGTCCATCGCCAGTTCAGAAGAAGTAGGGGCACCAGGGCGGCGGGTCGCTGGCGAACAGCGCGTCCGCCCGCAGCAGGGCACCCGCCGTCCGCTCCTCCACCCGGCCGGCACGGTGCAAGGTCGAGAACCGGTTGCCGCCCAGGTAGGCCGCGGCCAGATCGGCCGCGTCCAGGACCAGGTCGGGCGCCGCCTGAGTCCGCTCGCAGGCCGCCCCAGCGGGCGACCCCTCCAGGCGGTACCGCCCGCTGTGGGCAGGCGTGAACTGGTCTAAGACCTCCAGCACCAGCGCGTCCTCCCCCGCGTATCGGCGGCCGGCCAGGGCCGCCGGCACGTCCACCAGGCACAGCCAGAGGGACTCGAACACCCACTCCGGATGCCGGAGCTTGAGGGCCCGCCGGTCCGCCAGCAGGAACGCGAGCGGCTCCTCGACCGGCCGCGAGGCGGCCGTCACGCGCTTGACCAGATCGACGTCCAGCAGGTAGCGCCAGAGGGCCGCGTAGGCAGCGGGCGTGGTGACGATCAGGTCCACCAGCCCGAGGCGGACGTCCGTCATCTCCCGGTGCAGCCGGTAGAGCGCGTAGCCGTGGGCCTGGCCGCCTTCCTCGTAGACGGCGCGATACTGCTCGGTCCCGCCCTGGCGCATGGAGGGCAGGTCGGCCAGCTTGAGCCGCCAGCGCTCCCTGGACAGGCTGACCATGCCCGGCTGCCCCGGACGGGCAGCGTCCCAGACCGCCGGAAAGATCCGCTCCGCCTCCTCGCGGTCGACCAGCCTGAGCGTCCCCGGGGCCTCCAGCGGCTGGGCGAACGGCACCTGGCTCTGGACCTCCAGGCTGGCGTGGTGGGTGGCCGGCCCGTACCCGAAGCGGCCGTAGATCGGCGCCTCGGACGCGTAGAGGCCGGCCAGCGGCTCGTGGCGCTCGCGCACGTCGTTCAGCTGCCGGCGCATCAGCGCCCGCAGGAGTCCGCGCCGGCGATGCGTGGGCAGGACCGTGACCGTGGCGACGCCCGCCATCGGCAGCGCGCCGCCGGGCACCGTCAGCTGGAAGGGGATGCTGACGGCGGTGGCGACGATGCTGGCTCCTTCGAAGACGGCCAGGGTGCGGTCCAGCTCCACCGCCGGCCGGAACAGCTCCAGCTCCTGGTCGCTGGGCGGATCGAAGCCGAAGACGCGGCGCGAGGTGCGGAAAAACTCGCCCAGCTGCTCGCCCGTTACCGGCTTGATCTCAGTCACCGGCGGCACCCGCGAGCGGGCTCGCCATACGGCCGCCCAGGCGCACCACGATGGTGGAGAAAACGATGGAGACGACCACCGACGCCACCAGGGCCAGGTAGAGCTCCCCCGGGATCAGCCCGGCGGCCAGCAGGATGGAGGCGAGCACGAAGCTGAACTCTCCCACCTGGCCGAGCCCGACCGCCAGCTGCCACGGGCGCACGTCCGGCAGCCGCGCAAAGCGGGCGACCAGGAAGACCGGCGCCATCTTGGTGACGGCGACCGCGGCCAGGAGGAAGCCGATCCAGGGGGCGGCGCGACCCAGACCGGCAGGGTCGACCAGGCTGCCGAGGAGCACGAAGAAGAGGACCGCGAAGAGGTCCCGAAAGGGCAGGATGCGCCTCCGCGCCTCGGCCGCGACCGGGCTCTCGCCGACGGCCAGCCCGGCCACGAAGGCCGCCAGCGCCAGCGGGACACCGAAGAAACGGGCACCGGCGCCGGCCACCACCAGGCCGCTGCCGACCGACAGCAGGAGGAAGAGGTCGTGCTCGCGCTGGAGGGCGTGGAGCAACCAGGGCAGCAGCCAGGCGAACGCCACCGCCAGGATCAGGAAGGCGAGGATCAGGGCCGCCGCCTCGACCGGCGGCCGCGCGGAGAGGCCGACCCAGGCCAGCACCAGGAGGATGACCGCCACACCGGTCAGGTCCTGGAGCACGCTCCAGGCCAGCATCGCTTCCTCGGTCGGGCGGTTGGTCGAGCGCCGGCGGCTGCGGGTGATGTTGACCACGACCACGCTCGAGGACATGGCGACGGCGAGGCCGACCAGGACCGCCGCCGCCGGCGCCAGCCCCAGCGCCAGGCAGGCGGCCCCGGTGGCGAGAGCGGTGAGGATCACCTGGGCGGGTCCCGCCCAGAGCAGCGGACCTCGCTCCCGGGCCACCCGGAGCGGGTTGATCTCGACGCCCACCTCGAAGAGCAGGAGCACCACCCCGACGTCGGCCAGCAGCTCCAGCTGGTGGCGGTCGGCGACGTAGCCGGGCGTGAAGGGCGACACCAGCAGGCCGACGGCCAGGTAGCCGACCACGGCCGGCAGGCCGGCGCGGCGGAGAAGCCAGCCGGCGCCGACCGCGAGCAGGAGCAAGAGGCCGATCTCGAGCACGGAGGCGGCGGTGCCGATCGGCAGCGAGGCGGCCAGGGCCGCCCTCACGCGGCCCGGGTCCAGAAGCCGTCGGGGTCGAGTCGGCGGATCATGGCCAGCTCGTCGGCGGTGGGCGGGGAGGTCTCCCTCGGCTGGGCGCCCGGCTTCAGGTCCCAGCCTGTCTCCGCCCGCACCTCTTCTGCGCTGTGACCAGGGTGGACGGAGGCCAGGTAGGCTTCGCCGCCGCCCTCCGGGAACCGGAAGACGGCCAGCGTGGTGACGATGGCCACCGGCCCGCCCCCGGCCAGGCCGCGGCTCCGCCGCCAGCCCGGGCTGCCGTCGCCGTAGCCGGGCGAGGTCACGTAGGAGACCCGCTCCACCAGCCGGCGCTTCTCGTGCGTCATCAGGGTCACCCAGCGCCGGCTGAGGATGGCGATGTCCGCCCCTCCCCCGCTGCCCGGCAGCTTCACCGCCGGGCGCCGGAAGTCGCCGATGTAGCTGGTGTTCAGGTTGCCGAAGCGGTCGACCTCGGCCCCGCCGATGAATCCCAGGTCGACCAGGCCCTGCGCCATCACCGCCATCGCGTTGGACATGCGCGTCGCCCAGTGCGCGCCCACCACATTGGGCGGGTCGC
>DATGVT010000412.1:0-3611 GCA_035300005.1 Candidatus Acidiferrales bacterium | reverse complement strand
CGTCTTTAACCTCGCGACGCTCCCAGAACCGGATGCCGCCGACGAGCCGGTAGGGGATGCGCCGCCGCGCCAGCACGTCCTCGAAGGAGCGCGACTGGGCGTTGGTTCGATACAGCACAGCGAAGTCCGAGTAGCCGCGGTTCTCGGTGCGGCGGAGGCGTTCGATCTCGTCGGCGACGAACTCCGCCTCCTCGACTTCGTTGTAGGCCTGGATCGCGACCACCCGGTCACCGCCCGCGCGCTCCGTCCAGAGGCGCTTTTCGGCCCGTTCCGAGTTGTGCCGGATGACGTGGAAGGCGGTGTCCAGGATGGCCTGGCTGGAGCGATAGTTCTGCTCCAGGCGCACGACGGTCGCGTCCGGATAGTCGTTGCGGAACTGCAGGATGTTGCGCACGTCCGCGCCGCGGAAGGCGTAGATCGACTGGTCGTCGTCGCCCACCACGGCCAGGTTGCGGTGCGCGGCCGCCAGCAGGTTGACCAGCACGTACTGCGCGTGGTTGGTGTCCTGGTACTCGTCGACCAGCACGTACCGGAAACGGTCGCGCCACTTCTCCAGCGCCTCCGGGTGGTCGCGCAGCAGCACCACGAAAAAGGAGAGCAGGTCGTCGAAGTCGAGACCCCCCGCGCGGCGCAGCAGCGCGTCATAGGAGGAGTAGACGCGGCGCACAATCTCGTCGTGGTAGCTGCGGTTGGGATAGGTGTCGGGCGTGACCAGCTCGTTCTTGGCGGTGGAGATGCTGGCGGCCAGGCGTGACGGCGGATAGCGCTTGGGGTCCAGGTTGAGGTCGTCGAGCACGCGCTTCAGCGCCGCCCGGGTGTCGTCCTCGTCGAAGATCACGAAGGCCGGCTTGATGCCCAGCCGCTCGGCCTCCCTCCGCAGCACCCTGACCGCGGTGGCATGGAAGGTGCCGACCCACATCCGGCCGGCTTGCTCCCCGACCAGGGCCGCCACCCGCGAGCGCATCTCGCGGGCGGCCTTGTTGGTGAAGGTGACGGCCAGCAGGCGGTCGGGCCAGACCCGCTTGCGGGCGATCAGGAGCGCGATCCGGGTGGTCAGGACGCGGGTCTTTCCGCTGCCGGCGCCGGCGAAGACCAGGAGGGGGCCTTCGGCGTGCTCCACGGCCTCCCGCTGGGGCGGGTTGAGGGTCTCCAGGACCGCCTCCAGGGACGCGTTCTGAACGTCGGCGGGGGTCATCTGGAGCTGAGTTTAGCCAAGGCTTCCCCGGGGCAAACGCGGCGGTACACTGCCTCAGATGGCGACGCCCGCCGACCAGGCCAGCCGCGACCGACTGCTCTACCAGGTCGCCGCCGAGCTGACCTCCTCGCTCGACCTCGACGAGGTCCTGGCCAAGGTGATGGACCGGGTCATCGACCTCATGAAGGCGGCCCGGGGCTTCATCGTGCTGGTCGACCAGGAGACCAACACCATGTCCGTGCGCGTCTCCCGGGGCGAGGCTGACGAGGAGAAGTCCAAGCAGTTCCTGGGCTCGAAGACGGTCGTCGAGCAGGTCGTGGTGGCAGGCCAGGCCGTGGTCTCCACCGACGCCAGCCTGGACGAGCGCTTCAAGGGCCAGCAGTCGGTCATCCTCCAGAACCTGCGCTCGATCATCGCGGTGCCCCTGGTCACCAAGGGCAAGGTGATCGGCGCGGTCTACGTGGACAACCCTTTCCGGGCCGGGATCTTCGAGGACAAGGACAAGGAGTTCCTGCAGGCGATCGCCGACCTGGCCGCCATCGCCATCGACAACGCCCGCCTCTACGGCGAGCTGAAGTCCAACTTCGAGCACACCCAGTACCTGAAGACCACCTTCGAGCGCTACGTCAACAAGTCGGTCACCGACTGGGTGCTGGCCGACCCCAACCGCAACACGGTGTTCGTGCCCGGCCAGCGCCTGCGGGTGACGATGCTGATGACCGACATCGCCGGCTTCTCCTCCCTCTCCCAGGAGATGCAGGCGGAGGAGCTGGTCGACTTCCTGAACAGCTACTACAAGCGGATGGTCGAAATCGTGCTGGCCCACGGGGGCAACATCGACAAGTTCCAGGGTGACGGGCTGCTGGTCGCGTTCGGCGCGCCGATGCCCTTCGAGGACCATGCCCAGCGGGCGGTCGCCGCGGCGCGGGCGATGCTGGCCGAGGTCGCCGCCATCAACGCCGAACGGCAGAAGGTGGGCGACCCGCCGATCTCGGTCGGCATGGGGATGGACACCGGCTACGTGGTGGCCGGGAACGTGGGCTCCGAGCGGCGGCTCGAGTACACCCTGATCGGAATCCCGGTCAACAACGCCGCCTTCCTGTCCAAGGTCCGGCCGGCGGCGGTCCTGATGTCGCAGAACACGTACCGGCAGCTGGGTGGGGAGATCCCGGTGGTGCCGCGGGACCCGATCGTGCTGAAGGGCGGGGTTCGGGAGGTGCCGATCTACCTGCTGGACACGAGCCCGCCCGTGCCCGCCGACAAGCCTGCCGCTACTGACAAACCCACTGGTTAGGGAGCGACCGTCGAGCGCGCTGCCGTCAGAACGCGGGCTTTGCTCGCGTTGACTGCTCCGGCAGGCCACCCCGGGGGGCACGCGGGGGGATCCTGATCCCGCCCGCGCTCATTGACAAACCCACTGGTTAGGACCTGACCGGTTGTAGAGCCAGGCGGCGGCCCTGGAGTTGATCACGGGGTCGAACGGCGAGTAGCCGGCCCAGGGAGTGAACGCCCAGGTCGAGGGCAGAAACTGGAACAGTCCCGCGGCCCCGCTCGAGGAGTTGACCGAGTTGGGGTGATAGCGGGACTCGCACCAGGCCACCCGCTCGGCCCACTCGATGGCGTCCGCACCCAGCGGCGCGAAGGCGTCCCGGATCGCCTTCTCGATCTCCGGCGGCGCGGGATGGTTGTTGCGGGCCGCCCGCTCCGCGGCGGCGGCGGCCGCAGCCGCGGCGGCGGCCCTCGCGGCCGCCTCCTCGCGCGCCTGGCGCGCAGCCCGCTCGTCCTGCAGCTGGGCCAGCCACTCGCCGGCCTGCAGCTCGCTCGCCAGCGCCACGCGCTGCTCCCGGTAGACGGCCAGCCGGGAGAGCTGCCCGCCCGCCGCCGGCTCGGACCCCGTCACCACCTCGGGCGGCAGCGACCTGACGGCGGCGGCGTGAGGCTGCGGCACGATAGTGGTGGCGAGCACCACACCCCAGACCGCGATGGCACGGACGAGCGGAAACAGAGCCCTTGCTCCTCCCTCTGGCGACTCCGGTCGCCTTCAGGCCTGGGCGCGGAGCAGGACGCAGTGGCGGGACTGCCCAGGATCGGCCGCTAAAACCCGGGTACCTTAGCAGACGGGCGGCTACTTTGTGTAGGCGTCAGCCGTTAAGAGCCGGCCTCCAGCTTCGTCTTCAGCTTGGCCAGGGCGCCGTTGTAGTCCTTGTCGATGGTGCCCTTGAAGAGCGGGAGGAGCAGCGTCTGCCAGAGCGGCCGCTTGGTGGCCGTCGCGTCGCGCTGGATCAGGACACCCCCGTCCTCGCTGGTGAAGCGGAACGTGTGATGCATGATGCTGCTCTTGTCCTCGGCGTCGAAGGCGAACATCTTGTCCGGCTGCCAGGCGGTGATGGTGGCGGTCGACGGGTTGCGCTTGCCG
>DATGVT010000411.1:0-1553 GCA_035300005.1 Candidatus Acidiferrales bacterium | reverse complement strand
GCCTGCCGGTGCCGGGCGTCCCCTCTCCGCCGGGCCCCGCCCAGCACTTCGACGTGGTCGCCACCGAGCGCGACTCCGGCAGCCAGCTGAGCCTCCGTGTCGGCCAGACGCTGGAGCTGGTCCTGGCCGCTCCGAAGAGCTTCCAGCCGTGGCAGGGAGTGCAGATCCGGCCGCCGGGGGTGCTGGCGCCGATCCCGGACACCGCCGCCACCGCCGCGCGCGGGGTCACCGTGGCCGCCTTCCGCGCGGCCGGCCCGGGCTCGACGGAGATCTCCGCCTACTCGGAACCCGACTGCCCTGCCAACCGGGCCTGTCCGGCCATCGTGGCCGTCTTCAACCTCAAGGTCGTGGTGACCTAGACCGCTAGGCCGGTGCGACCACCGCCCTGACCGCCGCCGCCAGTGCCTCGAGCTCCGAGCGCTGCACCTCCCGCCCGTAGCCGGGTGGGAACGTCAGCCCGAAGCCGTCGCCCTTGAAGCGGGGGATGACGTGGACGTGGAAGTGCGGCACGTCCTGGAAGGCCGCCTCGCCATCCATCACGAAGAGGTTGATCCCCTCGCAGCGCAGGCCTGACCGGCGCAGCGCCCCCGCCAGGCGGCCGGCCACCTGGAAGACGCGGGCCGCGGTCAGGTCCCTGAGGTCGCCCATCCGCTCCACGTGCTCGCGCGGCACCACCAGCAGGTGGCCGGGGGTGATCGGCTGGATGTCCAGGAAGGCGACCACCGCGTCGTCCTGGTGCACGAAGCTGGCCTGGGCCTGGCCGGACACGATCTGGCAGAAGATGCAGCCTTCGATCACCTGCTGGTGGCAAGAATAACGGGGAGCACCCCCCTCAGCGCGCGCACGCGCACCACTCTGGGATCGAGATGGTTGCGCCGTCGCTCGGTGACCCAGACCGCGAGCGCGAAGCCGGCCGCCAGCGCGCCCTCCACGTCCACCTCCAGCCGGTCGCCGACCATGGCCGCCCGCGCCGGCCGGCCGCCGACCGCCTTCAGGGCCGCCTCGAAGGCCCGGCTGTCGGGCTTGGTGTGGCCCACCTCCTCGCTGACCAGGATGGCGTCCACCAGGTGGGCGAACCGTTCGGCTTTCGGGCGCTGGGGGTCGCTGGTGCCGTTGGTCAGGATCGCCGTGCGCAGGCCGGCCGCCCGCACCGCCCGCAGCAGCCGCTCGGCTCCCAGCCGGCGGTGGATCTGGTTGGCCACCGCCCGGTAGGCGGCGTCCGCCTCCAGCGCCGGCTCCCCCTCCAGGCCGGCGTCCGCCAGCCGGCCCAGGCGCAGCTCCTGCATGGTGCACTCGCCGTGCGCGTAGCGCAGCCACCAGCGGCTGTCGGCGCGCGCGAACCGGCGAGGGTCGACGCCGTAGCGCCGTAGCAGGCGGCGGGCGCGCTGCCTCGCCCGGGCGCTGGCGAGCAGCGTGTCGTCGAGGTCGAAGAGAACGGTCTTTATTCCCTTCCCACCTGTGGGGAGGGTAGGGAGGGGACGCGGGTTACGACGCATTACTCACCCGAAACGCGGCCCCGCAGCCGCCGCATCCCGCGCAGCCAGCGGTCGTAG
>DATGVT010000410.1:0-3371 GCA_035300005.1 Candidatus Acidiferrales bacterium | reverse complement strand
AGCGAGCTGACGCTGAAGAGCAGCCGCGGCGTGCGCGCCCCGGTCGCGGCCAGGAACTCCAGGTTGGGCAGGATCCAGAACAGCTGGAGGAAGACGGCCGCCAGCGCGCAGAGCGGGGCCACCACCAGCAGCCAGCGCGCCGCCCGGCGGCCCGCGGCCGCGCCGTAGAGCAGAGCCGCGATCAGGGGGGCCGGGAACAGCTGGTGGGAGACCGACCCCAGCAGGACGGCAAGGCCGATGAAGGCGCCCGCGGCCAGGCGCAGGCGCCAGGAGCGATCGCCCCGCCGCCAGGCCTGGAAGAGGACGTCGAGCGCGATCAGGCAGGGCATGAAGAAGACCGTCCCCACCTGGTTCGCGTAGAGGCCGAAGTCGAAGAGCCCGACCCAGACGATCGGGCTGAGCAGGAAGAGGAAACCGGCCACCAGTCCCGCCAGCGGGCGCCGCCGGCGCCAGGCCAGGAATACGTAGATGCCGAGCGCGTCCAGGGGGTTGACCAGGAACTCGACCAGCTGGATGCCCTGCTCCAGGCGCAGCCGGAAGGCGTGCGCGAAGGCGATCGCGATCCAGTGCGGGAGCAGCGGGTAGGCCTCGCGGTAGGGGATGCCGCCGCCGTCCCAGCGGTCCCACCAGGGCAGCCAGGGAAAGGCGCCGTCGGCCCAGGTCGCCAGGTGGAGGTGCCAGAGGAGGTCGCTGCCCTGCATGCCCGACCAGAGCACCGGCCAGCTGAAGACGTAGGCCGTGAAGAAGAGGACGGCGCCGGCGACCCCGAGCCGGACCAGGCTCACTCGGGCTCGGGGAGGGGCGACAGCAGCCAGCTGTTCGCGAAGCCCCAGAAGGCGAAGAGCCAGAGGACGATCAGCGCCGTGCCGCCGTAGTCGTGGAACATGACGGCGGGTACGAAGCCGGCCTGGACCGCCACCAGGGCGACGGCGGCCATCCGGAGGACGTTGACCAGCAGGGTGCCCAGGAGGCCGATCACGACCACCTGGAGGCGGGCGCCGGCGTCGAACGGACCGCGCAGCCCCACCACCAGAGAGAGCCCGAGCAGGATCAGGCTCTGCCAGCCCAGGCAGGTGGCCGAGATCAGCAGGTACTGGGCGTGGCCCGCGGCGTCCCAGACCAGGATCTGCGGCCCGGCCACCACCGCCCTGACCCCGAACCAGCCGAGCACGCCGACCACGGCGTGCGCTTCCGGCCGTGCCACGGCCTGGACCGCGCCCTCCAGGCCCAGGCGGGTACCGATGGTGTTGAGGAGGTCGTCGAAGGTGGTGACGAACGGCAGGACGACCAGCATCAGGCAGGCGGCCGCCAGCAGACCCAGGTTGACGTCAGATCGGCGCATGAGGTCTCCGCTTCCAGAGCCGCATCGACACCGGCGCCACCAGGGCCAGGCCCACCAGGGCCAGGGCTTGCTCGGGGATGAAAATCACCGAAGGCGTGAGGAAGTTGGTGGGGCCGGTGCTGGAGTCGTACTGGAGGGTGGTCGGCCCCCCGCTGACGAAGTCCAGGACCAGGCAGAAGAACTTGCCCGCCGGGACGCTGGTGTTCGAGCTGGTGGTGACCACGCTCACCGGGGTACCCCCGGTGTGCCCGGCCAGGAGCGTGAAGCTGCTGTTCTGGGCGATCACGACCGGGTTGGTCGTGCAGCCGGCGTTGTCGCCGTATTCGAACGTCCAGCTGATGGTCGCGTCGGTGACGCCGGCCGCGGTCCAGTAGTCGAAGCTGTAGGTGCCGGCGAAGACGGTTTGGGCCGCGGAGGTGGAGAGTGCGCTGCCGGCGTCGCCTCCCGTCCAGCGCTCGGGACAGGCCGGAACGCAGGGGCTGGTGAAGGCCACCGTCTTGACCACCAGCAGGCCAGGCGCCGTGGTGTCGAACACGGTCGGACCGGTGAGGTTTCCGTGGAGCCAGAACTGGGACCCGGAGTTGGCCTCCGCCACCGGCGCCCGGACCGCGCTTACCGCGACAGCGGCCAGCGCCAGCGCCAGCCCGCCCGCGACCATCCAGCCCGCTCGCCGGGCGGGCCTGCGCGCCATGCGGTGCGGAACCGGCCCTCCGCTCCGCCCGCGGCCGGCACCGATCAGCCAGCGGCCCAGCAGCCGCAGGCGGCGGAGGTGGCGGACCGGGTCGGTGATGCGGCCGGTCTTGGGGGTCCGGTACCAGGGCCCTTCCTCCCGCCGCAGCAGGCCCTTGACCGCCGCCCAGGCCTGGAAGGGAACCAGCAGGTAGCTCAGCGCGAGAGCGCCCAGCACACCGACCAGGTCCTTGCCGGGAGCCTCCTCCAGCACCAGGCCGCTCAGGTTCATGACGGGCAGGGAAAAGAGGTTGGAGAGCAGCAGCGACCAGCCGAGGAGCGCCGTCCAGTCGGGGACGTGCGCGTGCAGGCCGATCTCCGAGACCAGCCAGCAGAGCGAGCCCACGATGAAGAAGAGCGCCTGGAGGTAGTACGTGGAGTAGAAGAGGAACTCCAGCTTCTCCGCGGGAGTCAGCGACGGTGAGAGGAGGATCGGGAAGAACCACCGCCGCACGTTGTGGCTGTGCCCCTCCGCCCAGCGCATGCGCTGGCGCGCCAGCCTGATGAAGGTGCCCACGCACTCGGCCGGGCACTCGGCGTAGGGCGTGTAGACGACCTTGTAGCCGCGCGCGTAGAGCTTGAGGGTCAGCTCCCAGTCTTCGGTCAGGCTGGTTCCCCAGCCCACCTCGCGCAGGACGTCGGCACGGATCATGTACGACGTGCCGGCCACCATCTTCAGAGAGCCCAGGGCCTCCTGGAAGGGGCGCTCGATCAGGTAGCTGCCGGCGTACTCGGCCCGCACGCCCTCGGTCAGCCAGCTCTCGCTCTTGTTCAGGACGTGCCACTGGTAGCTCTGCACCGCGGCCACCAGCTCGCGGCGCTTCGAATCGCCCGCACCGTTCCCGTTGGGCTCATAGAAATAAGGAAGAAAGCGCTGGATGGAGTCCGGGAAGGGAAGCGAGTCGGCGTCCCAGACCAGCACGTACTCGGCTCGGACGTCGGTCAGCTTCAGCGCGTCCTGAAGGGCTCCGCCTTTGAACCCCTTTCGGGTGGCGCGGTGAAGCACCTTGAACCGCGGCCGGTCGCGCCAGGCGTTCAGGATCTCGAGCGACTCGTCCGTGGAGTCGTCGACCACCACCACCTCGTAGTTCGGGTAGTCGAGCTGGTCGCAGGCCTGCAGCAATCGCTGGATGACGCGCTTCTCGTTGTAGGCGGCCACGTGGATGGAGACGAACGGATCGTGGCTCAATGGCCCGCCGCCGTTGCCTCTTCCGTTGCCGCTTCCGTTGCCGTTGCCGTTGCCGTTCCCGTTTCCGCCCCGGCGGGCGATGCGAGACAGCCCGTGGGCGCTGTTCCCGTT
>DATGVT010000409.1:0-1905 GCA_035300005.1 Candidatus Acidiferrales bacterium | reverse complement strand
TGGTGGAGGCCTACCGGGACGAGGCCGGCAAGGTCCGGCACCGCCAGGTGGCCACCCTGGGCCGGGAAGACCAGCTGAAGGCGTCGGGCCAACTGGAGCAGCTGGCCGCCTCGTTCGCCCGGCTCGACCCGCCGGCCGCCGGGACCCGGCGCCTGGTCGGCCCGCTGCTGCTGGTGGCTCATTACCTGGACCGGCTGGGCGTGGTGAAGCTGGTCGATTCGCTGGTCCCGGTGCGCGGCCGGGCCTGCCTGACCCACGGGGAGGCGATCGCGGTGCTGGCGGCGAGCCGGCTGTGTTCTCCCTCCCCGCTGTATGACATCGCGGGGTGGGCGTCCTCGGCCGCGGTCACCGAGCTGCTGGGGGTGCCCGGCATGCTGCTGAACGACGACCGGCTCGGCCGGGCGCTGGAGGCGCTGGCCCCGGTGGCGGAGAAGGCCCGCGGTGAGCTGATGCTGGCCGCCGTCGGCGAGTTCCCGGCGGTGGCTGATGCCTCCCGGCTGCACCTGGACCTGACCGCGGTCCGCTTCGCCGGCGCCTACGAGGACTCCGCGCTGGTGGCCAAGGGCTGGGCCGCCGACCGGAGCATCGGCCGGCAGGTCAAGACGCTGCAGGCATCGGTCCCGGCCGGGGTGTGCGTGTACTACCGCCCGCACAAGGGCTCGGCCTCCGAGTTGCCGGCGTTCATGAGCGCGATCGAGACCCTTGCCGCCACGCTGCCGCCCGGCCTGGTCATCGTCGCCGATTCCGGCCTGGGCTACCTGGAGAACCTGTGCGCCGCGGACGCCAGGAAGGTCAGGTTCGTCGCGCCGCTGCGGGCTGATACCGGGTGGGCGGAGCGGTTCGGCGCCGACGTCGGCCCGCTCGGCGGCCTGGCCGCCCTGCCGGTGCTCGGCCACGTCTCCCGCCGGGAGCAGCGCCTGCCCGCCAGCCGCCGCACCATCTGGAGGGGCCTGCTGCGCCCCTTCCCGGTCACCAGCGCCGACGGCGCCCGCCACGACCTGCGCGCCGCCTACATCTGGTCCTCCGAAGAAGCCGCCACGGTCGCCGCCGCCCGCGAGCGCGCCCTGGCCAGGGCCGAGGCCGCGCTGGCCCGCGTCCGCAACGGGCTGGGCGGGCGCTACTACAAGACCCGCAAGCAGGTCGACGCCCGCGTCGCGCAGATCCTCACCGGCCCGGCCAAATACCTGATCACCGTGGCCACCGGCACCCGGGCCGGCAAGCCCCGGATCACCTGGGCGCGCGACCAGGACGCCATCGCCGCCGCCAGCCGCCTCGACGGGCTGTACGCGCTGGCCACCAACCTGCCCGACCACGGCCAGCGGTCACCGCTGACCGCCCTGGACGTGCTGAAGACCTACAAGGACCAGTGGGTCGTCGAGCAGCGCCACCGCGACCTGAAGCAAACCCTCAAGGTCCGCCCCGTCTTCTTGCACAACGACGACCGGATCGAAGCGCTGATCGCGGTCATCGGCATCGCGCTGCTCATCTTCGGGCTGATCGAGGCCGAGCTGCGCGCCAGCCTCGGACCCGGCGTCTCGCTGCCCGGCATCCTGCCCGAAGGACGCGCCGCGATCCCCACCGCCCGCGCCGCCCTGGCCGCCTTCGACGGCCTGTGCGCCACCTATACCCCCGCCGGGATCATCCTCGACCGGCTCACCCCGGCCCAGCGGATGATCCTCGCCTGCCTGGACATCCCGCTGCCCTGGCCAGAGAAACCCTGTTAAACCAGGTAAACCATGACATGTGATCATGCGGAAAACAGGTCTAGGTGGCTGGTGTTTTTCGCAGCCGGGCGGCGGCCGACGGCCGTAGCTCGGCCTCGATGATCTGTATGGAGAGGGCCTCCAGCTCGCTGAGCAGGGCGCGCGCCCGTCGCCCGGCCTCGAACCAGGGCCGGTAGGCGGC
>DATGVT010000408.1:0-4512 GCA_035300005.1 Candidatus Acidiferrales bacterium | reverse complement strand
GCTGGTCGTGCACGACGCCCGCCTGGTCCTGGCCGCCGCCGGGCTGGAGAGCGGCGTGGCCCTGATCGCGGGCACCGGCTCGGTCGCCTATGCGCGAGCGCCGGACGGCCGCGAGGGCCGGGCGGGGGGCTGGGGGCACCTGCTCGGCGACGAAGGCAGCGGGTACTGGATGGTGCGGGAGGCGGCGCGCCGCAGCCTCGAGGAGCAGGACCAGGGCCGCCCCCCGGGGCTTCTCGCGCGCGCCCTGATGGATTCCTTCGGCGCCCGCAACCCGGCCGACCTGCTGCACCTGATGCACGAGCGCCGAGAGCCGGCGGCCTGGGCCGCGCGCGCGCAGGTCGTGTTCCAGGCCGCCGGGTCGGACCCCGACGCCCGCGCCGTCGTCGCCGCCGCGGCCGCTGCTCTGGCGGGCCTGGCGCTCAGGGTGGGCCGGCGCCTCCAGCTGGAGGGCCCGATCGTGCTCGCGGGCGGGTTGCTGCTGGGCCAGCCCGAGCTGGAAGGAGACCTGCGGATGGAGCTCGGGAGGCAGGGTTTCCGAGGTGACGCGGTGCGCCTGGAGGCGCCGCCGGTGGCGGGCGCGGTCCGCCTCGCTCAGGAGCTGCTGGCCTGATCAGCGAGGGGCGCGCCTTGACGCCGGCGCTCGCCGGCGCAATCGGTACCAGACGGGGCTGAAATCGCCCGCCGCCGGCTGCACCTCCACCTCGAAGTCGGGCGTGAAGGTCCGCTTCACGTCGTCCACGGCGATCCAGGGCCGGATCCCGGCCGGGGCCGAGAACGCGTACATGAAGAAGATCGCCCCGGGGGCGGCCACGGCCGCCACCCCGCGCGCGTAGGCCGGCCGCCGGTCGGCGGGGATGCCGTGGAAGCAACCGAGGTCCAGCAACAGCTCGAAGGGCCCCTTCACACCGAGCTGGCCCAGCCGGGTCACGTCGCCTTGCAGGAGCCCCGCCTTGAGGTCCGCCGCCGCCACCTTGCGCTTGGCCGCCTCCAGCGCCCGCGGGGTGAAATCGACGCCGACCACGTCCCAGCCGTGGCGGGCGAGGTAGACGACGTTGGTGCCGGTGCCGCAGCCGAGGTCCAGGGCCCGGCCGGGAGGCAGAGCCTTGGGTCCCTCCACGACCTCCACCAGCTCGGGCGGTGGCTCCCCCGTATCCCACGGCTTCCAGCCGACCAGATAGGCGAAGCGAAAGAACCAGCGGCTCAGGTCCAAACTGGATGGAAAGCATGGAGCGTTTGGTGGTTGATGGCTACAACGTCATCCACGCCTGGGACGATCTCAAGGCGCGCGTCGCCCACTCCCTGGAGGATGCGCGTGACGCCCTGGTCTCCCGGCTGGGCGTCTACCACCTGGTCACCGGCTCCGAGGTGACGGTCGTCTTCGACGCGCACAGGGTGCCCGGCGGCCGGGACCGCCGGACTCGGGTGGAGGGTGTCCACGTCGTCTTCACCCGCGCCGGCCGCACCGCCGACACCGTCATCGAGCGGCTGGCCTACCAGGCCCGCCGCGACTCGGACCCTCTGCTGGTGGCGACCAGCGACGGCTTCCAGCGCGACCTGGTGCGGGCGATGGGCGGGGCGGTCATCGACGCCCGGGAGCTGGAGCGCCGGGTGGTGTCGGCGGAGGCGGAGCTGGCCCGCCAGGTCGGCCGCTACCAGCGGTAGCCGGTTCGGGTGAGGCGTACGCGCATCGTCTGCACGCTGGGCCCGGCCAGCTGCTCGCCCGCGGTGCTGCGGAAGCTGGTTCAGGCGGGGATGGACGTGGCCCGGCTGAACTTCTCGCACGGCGACGCGGCGTTCCACCGCGCGGCGGCGGCCGCGGTTAGGCAGGTGGCCGCGGCGGCCGGGCGCCAGGTGGCGCTGCTGCAGGACCTGCAGGGCCCGAAGATCCGCACCGGACCGCAGTCGGCCCCCTTCGTCCGTCTGGCCCGCGGCCGGCGGGTGCAGCTCACCTGCCGCCGGGTGGCCGGCGACGAGAGCCTGGTGGCCGTCAGCCACCCCGAGCTGGTACGGGCCCTGCGGCCGGGCGACCGGGTCCTGCTGGCGGACGGTGAGATCGAGCTGCGGGTGCAGCGGGTCGACGGCGAGGACGCCGAGTGCAGCGTCGTCCGCGGCGGGCTGCTGGGGGAGCGCAAGGGCGTCTCCGTGCCCGGCCGCCCCCTGGACCTGCCGGCTCTGACCGAGAAGGACCGCACCGACCTGCGCCTGGGCGCCGAGCTGGAGGTCGACTACGTCGCCCTCTCGTTCGTCCGCACGGCGGCGGACGTGGAGGCGTGCCGGGCGGAGCTGGGCCGGCTGGGCCGGCTGGTGCCGGTGGTGGCCAAGCTGGAGAAGGCGGAGGCGATCCGCAACCTGAGGTCGATCCTGGGTGCGGCCCAGGCGGTGATGGTCGCCCGCGGCGACCTCGGCGTGGAGCTGTTCCTGGGCGAGGTCCCGGCCGTTCAGAAGGACGTCATCCAGCGCGCCAACCAGGCCGGGGTCCCCGTGATCACGGCCACCGAGATGCTGGAGTCGATGGTCACCAGCACCCGGCCGACGCGCGCCGAGGCCTCGGACGTGGCCAACGCGATCTGGGATGGCACCGACGCGGTCATGCTCTCCCAGGAGACCTCGGTCGGCGCCCACCCGGTGGAGGCGCTGCAGGCGATGTCGCGCATCTGCCTGGCGGCGGAGAAGCATCCGGCCTACCAGCGGGAGCGCCCGCTCTGGCGGGAGCCCGGCCAGGTCGGGAGCGCGATCGCGCACGCCGCCGCCGCCACCGCCGCCGACATCAAGGCGCGGGCGATCATCGCCTTCACGGAGACCGGGACCACGGCGCTGCGGGTGTCCAAGGCTCACCCGGCGGTGCCCGTGATCGCGGCCAGCCCGCACCCGGAGGTCCTGCGCCGGACCGCGCTCTACTCCGGCGTGGTACCGCTCCTGGTGGCCCAGGGCCGCGACACCGACGACATGGTCTCGAAGGCCACCCGCGCCGCGGTCGAGGCCGGCCTGGTGCGGCGGCGGGACAAGGTGGTGGTGGTCGCCGGGGTCCCGGTCGCCACCACCGGGCAGACCAACCTCCTCAAGGTCGAGGTGGTGCCCTGAAGGCGCGGCAGGCGGCCACCCTGGAGGCGATCTCGCGCATCGGGCACGACATGCGGACGCCGCTGACCCTGATCCGGGGCGCCGCTACGCTGCTGGTCTCCTCCTACGAGCAGCTGCCGCCGGACCGGGCCCTCCAGATGCTGCGCTTGATCGAGCTGGGCGTGGAGACGCTGACCGACCAGGTGGAGGACCTGATCGCCTCCTATCACCTGGAGGCGGGCGACCTCCGCCTCCAGGTGGAGCGGGTCGAGGTGGCGCGGATCATCGAGCCGGTGCTGGACGCGGTCAGGCGGCGTGAGGAGCGTCCGATCGAGCTGGTGGGCGTCGAGCGCCGGGTGCAGGTGAAGGCGGACCGGGAGCGCGCGATGCAGGCGCTGCGCGCGCTGGTCACCAACGCCGTGCGCTTCTCGCCCTCCGGCCAGCCGGTCGAGGTGACTGTCTCCGGCGGGCGCAAGCAGGTCACCATCGAGGTGCAGGACCGGGGTCCCGGGATCCCGGCTCGGGACCGGGAGCTGGTCTTCGAGCGCTTCGCCCGGCTGCCGCGGGCGGGCGCCGGCGCCGGGCTCGGGCTCTACCTGGCGCGAGGGCTGGCGCGGGCCATGGGCGGCGACGTCGGCTTCCGGCCGCGTCGGGACGGCGGCTCCGTCTTCTGGTTTACGCTCAGCTGCTGAGTGGCTGGGGCGAAGAAGCCGAAGAAGTTCAAGCGCGTGCTGGTCGTCTCGGCCCACCCCGACGACCCTGAGTTCGGCTTCGGAGGGACGGTCGCCAGGCTCGCCCGCGATGGGGCGGAGGTGGCGTACGTCATCTGCACCGACGGCAGCCAGGGCGGGGAGGACCCGCACCAGCCGGACGAGGAGCTGGTCGCCATCCGGGAGCGGGAGCAGCGCCAGGCGGCCAAAGTCCTGGGGGTCAAGGAGGTCACCTTCCTGCGCCACCCCGACGGCCACCTGGCTCCGTCGCTGGACCTGCGGCGAGAGATCGTGCGCGAGATCCGCAAGCACAGGCCCGAGCTGGTGCTGACACACATGCCGGTCCGCTGGGTGGGGGGTCCCATCGGCGGCTCCCATCCCGACCACCTGGCCGTCGGGGAGGCGACCCTGGCCGCCGTCTATCCCGATTCCCGCAACCCCCGAGCGTTCCGGGACCTGCTGACCGAGGGCTACCAGCCGCACCGCGTCAAGGAGGTGTGGCTGCCCGGCATGGGCGACCCCGACTACTACGTGGATACGACCGACGTCATGGCCCAGAAGATCAAGGCGATCAAGTGCCACCAGAGCCAGTTCAACAAGCCGGGTCAGAGCTGGAACGTGGCCAAGGTCGTCCGCCAGCGCCAGGCCGCGATCGGCAAGAAGGCCGGATTCAGGTACGCGGAGGGGTTCAAGAGGATCGAGGTCGGCTAGGCTTCTCGCCTGTAGGGGGATGCCTAGTGAC
>DATGVT010000407.1:0-18186 GCA_035300005.1 Candidatus Acidiferrales bacterium | reverse complement strand
CGGCCAGGAACGGAAGCAACATGGCGATGCCCGGGTAGGCGCCGATGTCCGCCAGCACGTGCGCCCGCATGCCGACCAGGCGGCCGTCACGGGTGGCGCCCAGCTCGACCTCCTGGACCTGGCCCCGGCCGTGCGTCATCGAGACCAGGTTCTCGCTGCGAGTCTCGACCCACTGGACGGGGCGGCCCAGCCGCTTGGCGACCGCCGCCACGACGACCAGCTCGGGGCGCGCGCCCGCCTTGGCGCCGAAGCCGCCGCCCATGTCGGGCACCACCACGCGGACCTCGCCCTCGTCGATCCCAAGCGAGGCTGCGATCTCGGCGCGCAGGTCGAACGGCGTCTGGCTGGTCGCCCAGACCGTCAAGCGTCCGTCCTCGGGCACGACCACGATGGCCTCGGGCTCCATCGGGACCGGGGCCAGCCGTTGGTTCACGAAGCGGGCCTTGACCGTCAGCTCGGCGCCGGCCAGCGGGTCCTCGTCGGTACCCGAGGCGAAGTGCCCGGCCAGGTTCGACCCGTGGTCCGGGAACAGCAGCACCGACGGCCGGTGGTGCGCGGCGGCGGGATCGACCAGCACCGGGAGCGGTTCGAGGTCGAGCGCCACCAGCTGGGCCGCATCCGTCGCTGCCTCGCGGCTCTCGGCCACCACGACGGTCAGGGGCTCCCCGACGAAGCGCACGCTCCCTTCGGCGAGCCTCGGGCGCGCGAAGGCCGGCGGCACCATGGGGAAGCCGACCCGGGCGGGCAGGTCGAGGTCGGCGGCGACCAGCACCGCCACCACGCCCGGCGCGGTCGCCGCGCGGCCGGTGTCGATCCCGCGGATCCTGGCGTGAGCGACCGGCGAGCGGACGAAGGCCAGGTGCAGCGTGCCCTGGGGGCGAGAGTCGTCCACGTAGCGGCCGCCGCCGGTTACCAACCGCACGTCCTCCCGGCGGCGGACGGCGTGGCCGAGGATCGAGCCGGGAGTCAGCGTCTCCATTGCTAGCCGGCCGGTCTCTCCAGCGCCGCCACCTCCCAGAAGAGGCCGGGCCGGTCGACCAGCGTCCTGAGACCGTGTTGCTCCGCCGTGCGCAGGATCCGGTCAGGAGGGTGGAGGAAAGCCCGGAACTCCCGCCTCGCGAGGCGCAGCCCGAGGTTCCCGAGCGACAGCAGCAGGCGCGTCCACCACCTCTCCTTCGGGAAGCTCATCACCAGCACCCGCCGGGTCCGGTCGGCGGCGGCGCCGGCCAGCCTCGGCATGTCCGGGTAGCAGCAGACGACGCGGTTCATGATGACGATGTCGGCCGCCTCGACCTGCGCGGCCCCCTCGACGAAGTCCATCACCTTGCGCTCGACCCGGTCCTGGAGCCCGATCTCACGGAGCAGAGTCGAGGCGGCTCCCTCGTAGGTGGGGGTCAGCTCGACGCTGACCGCGTGGCTCGCCCCACCTCGAAGCAGTTCGATCTGGATGGCACCAATTCCGCCGCCCACCTCGAGGACGGTGCTGCCCTCCACACCCCGCTCCAGCAACAGGTTGACGATCCGCCTCGAGGTCACGTCCAGTCCCTTGGCACGGTAGCGCCTGGTGGCGGCCCGGGCGCTCTTCTCGCTGAACATCTGCCGGTAGCCCTTAGGTGTGCAGCAGTCGCCCACAGTGTGGATTATCCCCGAGGCTTGAGGCGGGACCGTTCAGCGGTCAGCGATGGGCCAGCAACCGCTCGTAGTCCTCGGGCGTGTCGACGTCGATCGGGTGCCGGTGTCCGGACGTGGCCGGCAGGGCGGCGACCAGCTCTGGCCGGGTCCGGATCAGCGCGCGACAGCCCACGTCGCCCTCCAGCGCCATCAGCTCGGCCCACAGCGATCGTTCCAGCACGACCGGCGGATGCAGCAGCCCGCCGAAGCTGAGAGCGGCCGAGGGCAGGCCGGAAGCGGACTGCAGCGCCAGCAGCTCGTCAAAGAGCGCGGCGGTGACCGCGGGCTGGTCCCCCAGGATCACGACCGCCCGGCCGACCGAGGGTCCCAGCGAGGCGAGGCCGAACAGCAAGGATGAGCTCAAGCCCTCGGCGTGTCCCGGGTTGACGACCACGCGCGCGCGCCCGACCTCGACCCCGCGGCGGACGTCCTCCGCGGCTCCGCCCAGCACGACCACCACCTCGTCCAGGGTGGAAGCACAGGCCTCGGCCACGATGTGCTCGAGCAGCGGGCGTCCCCCCCACGGCAGGAGCTGCTTCGGCCGGCCCATCCGCCGGGAAGAGCCGGCCGCCAGGATGAGGCCGGCCGAGGTCAAACCTGAGCTGAGGCCAGGAACTGGGTCCGGCACCCCTCGCAGCAGAAGTAGTCGGTGACGCCGTCCCGTTCCGCGGTGATGGCTCCAGGCTTGACCTCGACCGCCATTCCGCAGACCGGATCGGTCGCGAAGACCGCCGCCGTCTCCGGCACCATCGACGGGAGGCCGCGGCGCCGTCGCTGGGCGACCACCTCGGCCAGCGCCAGCAGCGCGATCTCCTCCTGGGAGGCGCCGCGCAGCCGCCCGGCCGGGGCCCGCACCCGGGCCAGCGCCGCCTCGGGCAGGCCCCGCGCTCGCAGAGCCTCCATGACCGCCGCCGTCCGGCGCCGGCTGGCCACCAGCGCCACGTCCAGGTCGGGGAAGGCGAGGGCGGCCTCCAGCGCGTCCTCGTCGTAGTGCCCCATCGTCGCCACCACCGCCCACGCATCAGCGACCGGAACCGCCAGCCTGGCGAGCTCGGCCTGGCTCACGGTCCGGCTCCGGAAGCCGGTCAGCTCGCCAAGCCTGGCCAGCGTCTCCGCCGCCGGGCTCTCTCCAAATACGACCAGGAGGGGCTTGGGGAGCTGCGGCTCGATGAAGACGTCGAGCGCGCCGCCGCTCGGGCAGGTGGTCGCCAGCGTCAGCTCGCCGCGCCGGCGGGAAGCGCCCGCCTCCAGGGCGGGAACGATCTTGACCAGCCGGGGCGTGCCCTCGGCCAACGCCCGCAGCGCCTCTCGGCGCACGACCGGCTCGGAGCAGCTGCCTCCGATCCAGCCGCGCAAGCGGCCGTCGGCCGTGATCACCGCCTTGTCACCCGGCTTCGCCGAGGTCGGCGGCTCACAGCGCACCACCGTCGCCAGCACGCAGGGAGTGCCGGCGGCGGCGTGCTCGGCCAGGAGCGTCAGCGGGTCGTCCGCTATTCCGTAACCCCCTTCGAGCGGAGTGCCGCCCAGACCTTGTCGGAGGTCACCGGCATTTCGAGGTTGGTGATCCCGTAGGGGCTGAGCGCGTCGATCACCGCGTTGACGTACGCCGCCGGCGAGCCGACGGTCGCCGACTCCCCCACCCCCTTGGCCCCCAGCGGGTGGTGAGGTGAAGGCGTCACCGTCTCGTAGGTCTCGAACTTCGGTGTCTCCCAGGCGGTCGGGATCAGGTAGTCCATGAAGTTGGAGCCGATGCAGTTGCCCTCCTGGTCGAAGGTGATCAGCTCCGTGAAGGCGATCCCGTACCCCTCGGCGAGGCCGCCGTGGATCTGTCCCTCCACGATCATGGGGTTGATGCGGACGCCGCAGTCGTCGACGGCGACCACCCTCCGCACCTTGACCACGCCGGTCCCCTTGTCGATGTCCACCACCACCGCGTAGGTGCCGAAGGGGTAGGTCATGTTGGGCGGGTCGTAGTAGTGGACGCCCTCCAGGCCGGCCTCCATCCCCTCGGGCAGGTTGGTGTAGGCGGCGAAGGCGATCTCCTGGATGGTCTTGGCGCGGTCGGGAGAGCCCTTGACGTAGAACTTCCCCCGTTCCCACTCGAGGTCTTCCTCGGCCGCTTCCAACAGGTGCGCGGCCAGCTTGCGCGCCTTCTCCCGGAGCTTCCGGCTGACCATCGCGGTGGCCGCACCCGCGACCGGCGTGCTGCGGGAGGCGTAGGTGCCCAGGCCGTAGGGCGCGGTGTCCGTGTCCCCTTCCTCAACGGCCACGTCGGCAGCGGGGATGCCCAGCTCCTCGGCCACGATCTGGGCGAACGTCGTCTCGTGGCCCTGACCCTGCGACTTGGTCCCCATCCTGAGGATGGCCTTCCCGGTCGGATGCACGCGCAGCTCGGCGCTGTCGAACATGCGCAGGCCGAGGATGTCGAAGTCGGCGCCATGGCCGGCGCCCACCACCTCGGTGAAGCTGGCCAGGCCGATGCCCGTCACCTCGCCTCGCTCGCGCCGCGCCGCGACGTCTCGCTTCAGCTCTTCGTAGCCGAGCTTCTCCAGCGCCAGCTTCATCGCCTTCTGGTAGTCGCCGCTGTCGTAGAGCCAGCCGGTGGCGGAGAGGTAGGGAAACTGCTCCTTCTCGACGAAGTTCTTCATCCGGAGCTCGGCCTGGTCCATGCCCAGGTCGATGGCCGCGTTGGTGACCAGCCTCTCGATCAGGTAGCTCGCCTCGGTGACCCGGAAAGAGCAGCGGTAGGCCACGCCGCCCGGCGCCTTGTTCGTGTAGTAGCCGTCGGCGGTGACGTGCGCCGCCGGGATGTCGTAGGAGCCGGTCACGATGTGGAAGAGGCCCGCCTTGAACTTGCTCGGCTGGGCGTCTGAGAAGAAGGCGCCGTTGTCGCTGTCCAGATGGACTCGCAGGGCGAGCATCTGGCCGCGCTTGTCGAGCGCCAGCTCGCCGGTCATGTGGTAGTCGCGCGCGAAGCCGGTCGAGATCAGGTTCTCGGTGCGGTCCTCGATCCACTTGACCGGCCGCCCCAGCAGCAGGCTGGCCGCGGTCGCCACCACGTAGCCCGGGTAGACGGGGACCTTGTTGCCGAAGCCACCGCCGATGTCGGGCGAGATGATCCGGATCTGTTGCTCGGGCAGGCCCGTCACCAGCGCAAAGACGGTCCGGATCGCGTGCGGCGCCTGGCTGGTCATGTAGATGGTCGCCTTGCCGGTGACGCTGTTGACGTCGGCGACGCAGCCGCATGTCTCGAGCGGGGCGGGGTGGCAGCGCGGATAGAACGTGTGCAGCTTCACCACCTTCGCCGCCTTGGCGAAGGCCGCGTCGGTCTTCGCTCTGTCCCCGGCCTCCCAGTGGTAGATGTGGTTGTCCTTCTGCCCCTCCTTCTCGTCTCGGATGAGGAGGGTCCCTGCCTTCTTCGCCTGTTCCGGGCTCGTGATCGCCTGAAGCACCTCGTAGTCGACGACGACGGCGTCGCGCGCGTCCTCGGCCTGGTACTTGGTCTCGGCGATGACCGCCGCCACCTCCTGGCCCTGGAAGCGGACCTTGTCGGTGGCGAGCACGGCCTGCGTGTCACCGCTGAGGGTGGGCATCCAGGCCAGCTTGTGCTGCGCCAGCAGCTCGCCGGTCACGACCGCGATCACGCCCGGCATCCTGGCGGCCGCGCCGGTGTCGATCGACCTCAGGCGCGCGTGCGCGTGAGGGCTGCGCAGGATCGCCATGTGGCACATGTTCGGGAGGACGAAGTCGTCGATGTAGCTGCCCTTGCCGCGCAGGAAGCGGGCGTCTTCCTTGCGCTTGATGGACTCGCCGATGCCTCCGTGCTGGTGGACCGCGACGCTCATTCGGCACCTCCCGCGGCGGCCGCCTGTCTCTCGGCCGGCGCCGTGGCCGCCTCTCGCCTGAGCTGGGCGGCGTAGCGGATCGCCTTGACGATGTTCATGTAGCCGGTGCAGCGACAGATGTTGCCGCTGATCGCCCAGCGGATCTCCTCTTCGCTGGGATCGGGGTTCTGTTCCAGGAGCGCCGAGCCGACCAGCATCATGCCCGGGGTGCAGTAGCCGCACTGGAGGCCGTGCTCCTGATGGAAGCCCTCCTGAATCGGGTGCAGCTGGGCGCCCGTGGCCAGGCCTTCCACCGTCGTGAGCTCGCGCCCGTCGACCTGCACCGCGAGCAGCGTGCAGGACTTGACCGGCTCGCCGGCGAGCAGCACCGTGCAGGCGCCGCAGTTGCTGGTGTCGCAGCCGATGTGGGTGCCGGTGAGGCCGAGGTTGGAGCGGATGAAGTCGACCAGTAGGACGCGCGCCTCGACCTCGGCGCCTCGCTCCTGGCCGTTGATCGTGACCGTGACCCTCATCCCAGCACCCCCTTCGCCCTTGCTACAGCCCTGGTCAGGCCGCGCTTGACGAATACCCTCACGATGTCTCTTTTGTACTCGACGCTGCCCCGGATGTCGGCCTTGGGCTCGGCTTCGCCGGCAGCGATCTGGGCGACCTCACCGATCAGCTTCTCGGAAGGCTCGTGGCCCTCCAGCGCCAGCTCGGCCTTGCTCGCCTTGAGGTTGGTGGGCCCCACCGAGGTGAGGCCGATCCCGGCCCGGGCGACCTTGCCGTCGGCCATCTCGACCTGGACCGCGACGCCCACGGTTGCGAAGTCGCCGACCTTCCGCTCGAGCTTCAGATAGGTCCCGCTGGCCCTCCCCTTGGGGAGGCGGATCCGGATCTCGGTGAGAACCTCGTCCGGCCTCAGCCTGGTCGTGAAAGGGCCCTCGAAAAACTGCTCCGCCTTGATCACCCGCTCGCCCTTTGCGCTCCTGGCCACCAGCTCGGCGTCCAGGGCCAGCATGACGCTGCCCCAGTCGCCGGCGGGGTCGGCGTGGGCGAGCGAGCCGCCGACCGTGCCCGCATTCCGGATCAGCGGGTCGCTGATCTGGGGGGCGGCGTCGGCCAGGATGGCGACCGTCTGCCTCAGCTCCGGATTTCGCTCGACGTCGGCGTGACGGGTGCGGGCCTTGATCGTGAGCACCCCGGCCCCGGTCTCGATCCCGACCAGGCCGGGCACCCGGCCCAGGTCGATGACCAGCGCCGGACGGGCGAATCGGAGCTTGAGCAGGGGGATCAGGCTCTGGCCCCCGGCCATGACCTTGGCCTCGTCACCGTGCTTCTGGAGGAGCTCGAAGACCTCTTCCAGCGAGGTCGGAGCGCGGTAGTCGAAAGCGGCAGGGAACACTACACAGCCTCCTCAGGAACCCGCGGAGCTCCGTGGCGCATGAAACCCCTTCCGGCGGCGAGGTCGATGGGAGTGGCGGGTCCCAACCAGACCGGGCCGCACCTGGGGCCGGTATAGCACCGCCCGGTGGGGGTGTCAAACCGGACTCCAATCGGGATCCGTCGGGAGCTCGTCGTGATCGGCTCCAACCCTATGATGGTGGAAGAACGCCGTGAAGCCCAAGCTCCAGAAGACCGACGCCGAGTGGCGCCGGGAGTTGACGCCCGCCCAGTACGAGGTGCTCCGGCGGAAAGGCACCGAGAGGCCCTTCACCGGCGAGTACTGGGACACCACCACGCCGGGCAGCTACCGCTGCGCTGGCTGCGGCGCCGCGCTCTTCCAGTCCAGCACCAAGTTCGACGCCCACTGCGGATGGCCCAGCTTCTATGAGCCGGCGGCCGAATCCGCAGTCGAAGAGCACGAGGATCGCAGCTTCTTCATGAAGCGCACCGAGGTGACCTGCGCGCAGTGCGGCGGCCACCTCGGCCACGTTTTCGACGATGGCCCGGCTCCAACCGGGCTGCGCTACTGCATCAACTCCGCCTCGATCAAGCTCGATCCCAAGATCGGCGGCTGAACCGCCGGCCGCCCGGAGCCTAGGCCAGCAGCCGCTCGAACTGATCCGGCGGCAGCGGGCCGCGCTCGGCCCAGCGGATCGCTGCCTCCAGGTGCTCGATCGTCGAGAGCCCGACCAGCGCGGTCGAGACGCCGGGGGCCGAGAGCGCGAAGCGCAGGCCCAGCTCGAGCGGGCTTTCGACTCCCAGCTCGGCCAAGGTGCGCTCGAGGCCACGCGCCCGCTCGACGTCGGTGGCGTAGTCCGAGCCCGGGACCAGCGGCCGCGGCGGCAGGTGAGCGTGGGGATGGCGTTCCGGGCCGGCGGTCAGGGCTCCGGCGGCGTAGACGCGGATCGCGACCACACCCGTGGCGTGCTCGGCCGCCCAGCCGATCAAACCCTCGAAGTCCTGCTGGCCGCCCCTGGCGCCGGCCCGGACTGCGCTCGGGTTGAGGACGTTCAGGTAGGCCTGGCAGGCCTCGTAAGCCGGATCGGCGGCCATCCGGTGCAGCGCCTGCGTGCGGCCCACCGCAGTGAAGCCGGCGTGGCGGGCCAGCCCCTCCTCCACGGCTCGACCGAACCCCTCGGAAATCTCGCCCAGCGCCGCCTCGGTCTGGGCGTCGATCTGGTTGTGGAGGTAGAGCACGTCCACGCGGTCGAGACCGAGGCGGGCCAGGCTCGCCTCCAGGGAGCGGCGGATCGCCTGGCGAGGCCGGGCCAGGTCCTCGCCGCTGAGGCCGACCTTGGTCCCGACCAGGACCTCCGCCGGCCGGCCGAGCTCTCTGAGCGCGTGGCCAAGGTTCCTCTCGGAGGCGCCGTCACCGTAGCTGGGAGCGGTGTCGAAGTAGTTGATGCCCGCCTCCAGGGCCCTGCCGACGCTGCGGACCTGCTCGGCCCGCTCTCCCCGCACCATGAGCCCGCCCACCGCCCCGCAGCCGAAACCCAGCGCGGAGACCTCGAGGCCCGACCGCCCGAGACGCCGCTTCTGCATCGGACGAGAATAGGTCCCGGAACCGGCGTGCTTGAATACACGGAGGCTGGAGCCGCATGAAGGAGCCGCCGCCCGACCCCGCCCAGGAGATCGGCCGAGCCGCCGGCCAGGCCACGCGCGGCCTCGTCCGGGGGGCGCTCCGGCTGCGGTTCGTGCGGGAGACGATCCGGCGGGCGCGGCAGGCAGCCAAGGAGAGCGACCGGGAGAAGCCGGAGAGCAAGCCAGACCAGCAAAGGGGGTAGGCCAATGGCCACGGACCTGACGATCAGCATGGAGGACAAGCCGGGCACGCTGGCCGCGGCGGCCGAGCAGCTGGGCCACGCGGGAGTGAACATCGAGGGGATCTGCGGCTACCCGTCCGGCGGCCGCGGCCAGGGCCACATCCTGGTCGAGGACGCCGCCAAGGCCCGACAGGCTCTGGAGGCGGCGGGCGTGCGCGTCGAGCAGGAGCGCGACGTCATCGTGGTCGAGCGACCCGACAGGCCGGGCGAGCTGGGCAAGCTGAGCCGCCAGCTCGCCAACGCCGGCATCAACATCGACCTCATCTACCTCGCCACCAGAACCCGCATCGTCATCGGCACGCCCGACCTCGCCAAGGCTCGACAGGTGCTCGGCGCCTGAGCGGCTTCCGGGGCTGGACCGAGGACTTCCAGCGCTTCTTCATCGGGCTCGAGCACGACAACTCAAAGCGCTACTTCGAGGCGCACCGCTCGGTCTATGCGGAGAAGGTGCGGGCGCCGATGGAGGCGCTGGTGGCGGAGCTGGAGCCTGAGTTCGGCGCGGGCCGGATCTTCCGCCCCAACCGAGACATCCGCTTCTCCGCCAACAAAGCGCCCTACAAGACCAACATCGCCGCCAACGGAGGCGGAGGCTACCTCGCACTGGACGCCCGCGGCCTCACCGCCGCGGCCGGGCATTACCACCTGGAGCCCGAGAGACTGCCGAAGTTCCGGGAAGCCGCAGCCAGAGACAAGAGCGGCAAGGAGCTGGCGGAAATCGTGCAGGAGCTCGAACAGGCGGGCTACGAGATCGGCGGCGAGGACCTGAAGCGGGTGCCCAAGCCATGGCCCCAGGACCACCCGCGGGCCCGCCTGCTGCGCCACAAACGCCTGTACTACTGGCGCACGTTCGGGCTTCAGCCCTGGCTGGGCACGCCGGCGGCAAAGGAACGCGTGGCCCAGGTCTGGCGGGACGGCAAGCCGCTGACGAACTGGTTCAGCCGCTACGTGGGCTGACGAGTGCGTCGAGGAGCGATCGGACCGCCTCCAGTTCGTCCTCGTTGACGGTGTGCCCCAGGGCCGGATAGAGCCGGTCCGTGACCGCGCCGCCCAGCCGGCGCAGCACCTCTGCCGTCTCCAGCACCCGCTCGCGGGGGATGTGCGGGTCGGGGTCGCTGCAGCCGAGGAAAACCGGCGTCCCCTCCAGCGAACCCGCGTAGTCGCGCGGAGTCCCGGGCGGGCCGATCAGGCCCCCGCTCAGCCCCACCAGCCCGCCGTAGCGGCGCGCTGAGCGGGCCACGTACTCGGTCGCCAGGCAGGCGCCCTGCGAGAAGCCCAGCAGAACCACCCGCTCGGCCGCCAGCCCCGCCCGCTCCAGGTCGGCCAGGCCGGCGCCGACCGCGGCCAGAGCCCGGCTCAGGTAGGGCTCGTTGTCGGCCAGCGGGGCCAGGAAGCTCATCGGGTACCAGGCGCCACCGTCCGCTTCGGGCGCCAGGTAGGCCAGGCCGGGCCGCTCCAGCTCCATGCACAAGACCAGGATGTCGCGGGCTCCGGCCCCCCGCCCGTGCAGGGCCAGGACGGCCGCCGGCGCCCGGTCGAGCGGCGCGCCCGCGCTGAGCACCGGGCGCTGGCTAGGCGATCCGGGCAGGCTGCGGGACGGTGGTCACCAGGACGCCGTCAGGGTCCGGCGTCACCGGTGCCAACCCCGGCCGGCGGACGCTGAACGACTCCAGCCCGGCCACGCCCGGCGCGACCGGCTGCACACCGGCCCCCCGCCAGAGGTTGATGCCGAGATGGTGGTGGTAGCGGTCCCAGGCCAGGAAGCGGGCGCTGGGCAAAGACGCGATCAGCTCCATGCCCAGCCCCTCGTAGTAGGCCTGGCTGCGGTCGAGGTCGGCGACGTTCAGGTGCATGTGGCCGAGCAGCGTGCCCTCCGGGAAGCCGCGCCAATCCTCTCGCGCCAGCCCCGCCAGCCGGTCCAGGTCCACCGGCAGCGTGCCCATCGCCAGCTGGCCGCGGCTCCAGTCCCAGGTCTCCCGGGGGCGGTCGGCATAGACCTCGATCCCGTTGTCCTCCGGGTCCTGGAAGTAGAGCGCCTGGTTGACCAGGTGGTCCCCGGCGCCGACGAAGGGCAGGCGCGCCCGACCGGCGTGGAGGACGAAGGAGCCCAGGTCCTCCTCGCTGGGCAGGAGGAGGGCGAAGTGGTAGAGCCCGGCGCTGCGGGCCGGCCGCGGCGAGCCGCCGGCCAGCCTCACCAGGCGCAGCAGCGGCTTCTCCCCGGAGCCCAGCACCGACTCCGAGTCCGACCGCTGCAGCTCGGTCAGCCCGAAGCGCCCGTAGAAGTCGGCCTGGCCTTCGAGGTCGAGGACTTTGAGGGTCAGGTGCGAGAGGGGCCACACTTCCTTCAAGTCAGCTCCCCTCCCCCGTCGGTCCGATCAGCTTGAACGCCGACTGCCAGGGCCACTTGTGCTGGATCTGCAGGAGGATGAGCAGGAGCGCCATCCCCTCCAGGGCGCGGGCCATGGCCAGCGGCCCGGCGTCGATGGGCCGGAAGCCGATCTGCTCGGCCAGGTCGAGCACCGCCCGCTTGGCGTCCTCGTCGTCGCCGGCGACGTAAGCGTCGGGCTTCATCCCGCCGACCTCGGGGTGTGCCATGCGGGACGCGAACATCGCGTTGAAAGCCTTGACCACCCTGGCTCCCGGAGCCCCGGCATGGATCTTCTCAGCGTTTGAATGGCCGTCCAGCACGCTGGCCGGGTCCTGCGGGCTGACCCGGTTGGTGGGGTCGACCACGATCTTGCCCTTCAGCGAGCTGCCGATCTCAGCCAGGACCTCGTCGAGGGCGTGGCTGGGCACGGCCAGGATGACCAGCTCGGCGCCGTCTGCCGCCTGCGCCGGTCTGGCCAGGCTGCGCGCGCCGGTCGCCTTGGCCGCCTCAGCCGCCTTCTCCGGGTGGGCCGACGCGATGGTCACCGAGTGCCCGGCCGTAACGGCCGCCTGCGCCAGCGCCTTGCCCACGTTCCCCGAGCCGATGATGGCGATCTTCATTCCAGCTGGTACCCACTGGTCCAGGACCCTATTCCTTGCTACTGTCTGCGCGATGGCCTCGAAGTCGGCGGAGTCCGTGCGTCGCGCGATCGACCGGCTTGACCTCAAAGCGGTGGTAGCCGTCACCGCCAAGACCCGCCGCTGGTCGGCCAAGCGCGCGGCCACGGCGGAGCTCTGGTACCGGCGCCACCTCTGGCTCGCCTACCTGAACAGGGGCCGGGCGTTGGGCTCGATCGCCGCCGACTCGGATCACATCTGGCACTCCCACATCCTGGACACACCCAAGTACGCGCGCGACTGCCGGCGCATCTTCGGTCACTACATTGACCACGTCCCTGGCCGGCACCCGGCGGGCCGGGCTCTGGCCCGCGGGGCCTACGAGAAGGAGTTCGGCCGCCTGCCTCCGCACCTGACCGACGACTGCTGGACCCCCATTTAGCTACTCCGCCAGCGCGTAGGCGATCGCCTCCGGCCGGGACATCCGGCTGCCGCGCTCCCAGGCCGCCCGGTTGGGCGGCTCCTCCTGGACCGCTTTCAGCCGCTGCCTGATCTCCGTCTGGATGGGGGATGACGGCGTCTCCTCGGTCGCCTGGCGGACGGAGCTGGCCGCACCGGCCAGGCAGATCGCCCGCTCCATCTCCCCGGCCTCGGCCGCCAGCTCGGCGAAGCACTCCAGGAAGTTGGCGGCGATCCGGGAGTTGGCGCGGCCGCCCAGCTCCCGGAGCCCGGTGACCAGGCATTCCCTAGCCGCCTGCAGCTGGCCAAGGCGGATGTGCACGTGCCCGAGCGGAGCCATGACCAGGGCCGACATCCGCCGGTTGCCCACCACCCCCAGCTCCGCCAGACTCTCCTCGAAGTACCCCCGGGCGCGCTCCAGCGAGCCGGCATAGGTCTCGATGAAGCCCAGCCGAAAGAGGTGCTTGCCGATCATGTCGTGGTCCGAGAGCTGCCGGGCCAGCTGCAGGCCCTCGCCCAGCTGGCCGCGGGCCAGGGCGAAGTCCTCGCGGCTGAACGCGACCCGCGCCAGCAGCTCCAGGGATTCGACTACCCCCTCCCGGTCGCCCAACCGGCGCCGGATCTCCAGGGCCGCGCCCGCTTGGGCAGCCGCCGAGCCCAGGTCGGCCTGCGCCCAGGCCAGCACGCCGGCCGAGTGGAGGACCGCTGCCCAGAGACGGGTCTGGCCGGGGCCGCGAGCCAGCACCGAGGCCAGCCGGGACCGTCCCTCCTGGACGTGATCGCTGTAGTCCCAGAAGTCACGCAGGCTGCTGACCAGCCGCAGCTCGAGCTCCTCGTCCTTGGCCCGGTCGCGATCGAAGACCGCCCGCAGGTTGTCTTGCTCCACCTCCATCCGGCGCAGCCATTCGCTGCCGTCGGCCCCTGAATAGAGCCGGGCGGCGGCCTCGGCCAGGCCCAGGTAGTAGTCCGCGTGCGAGCGCTGGGCGGCAGGCTGGTCGCCCTGCTCTTCCAGACGTTCGCGGGCGTACTCGACGACCACCTCCAGGAGCCGATAGCGGGTCGTCTGGGAGTCGCCCTGCTCGACCACCACCAGCGACTTCTCGATCAGTCGCTGAAGGAGGTCGACTACGCCCTCCCCATCGCCGGCGACCGCCTCCGCGGCCTCCAGCGTGAAGCCGCCGGCGAAGACCGAGAACCTCCGGAAGAGCGCCTTCTCCTCGCCGGTCAGCAGGCGGTAGCTCCACTCCATGGCCGCTTCCAGCGTCTGGTGGCGGGCGGCCGCCGAGCGGCTGGTACCGGCCAGCAGCCGGAAGCTGTCCTGCAGCCGCTCCAGGATCTCGGCCGGCGACATCATCTGCACGCGGCCGGCGGCCAGCTCGACCGCCAGCGGGAAGCCCTCCACGCGGCGGCAGATGTCGGCCACCGTCTCCGCGTTGGATTCCGTCAGCCGGAAGCCGGGTGAGATCGCGCTCGAGCGGTCCGCGAAGAGCGCCACGGCCTCCGGCAGCGCCAGCGGCGGCACCGGGCGGACGACCTCGCCAGCGATGTTGAGGGCCTCCCGGCTGGTCGCCAGCAGCCGGACCTGGGGGCAGACGCGCAGGACGCCGGCGGCAAACTCAGCCGCCGACGCCACCAGGTGCTCGCAGTTGTCGAGAACCAGGAGCAGCTGCTTCTCCAGCAGCCACGCGCGCAGGGTGTCTCGGATCGGGGTGCCGGTCTCCTCCTGGACCCCGAGGGCCTGGGCGGCGGTCTGCGGCACCAGCTCGGGATCCGTGAGCGGCGCCAGCTGGACCAGCCAGACGCCGTCGGGGACGTCCTCGATCAGGTCGGCCGCGGCCTGAAGCGCGAGCCGGGTCTTGCCGGTGCCGCCGGCGCCGGTGAGGGTCACCAGCCGCTCGCTGCCCAGAAGCCCATGGAGGTCCCTCAGCTCGGAGGCCCGGCCAACGAAGCGCGTAGGGCTGATGGGCAGGTTGTGCCGCTTCGGGTCCAGTGACTTCAGCGGTGGGAAGTCGGAGCGCAGGCCGGGGGCCAGAACCTGGAAGACCTGCTCCGGGCGCTGCAGGTCGCGCAGCCGGTGCGACCCCAGGTCGCGCAGGGCGACCTCGGCGGGCAGGGAATCGACGATCAGGTCGCGGGTCGCGTGCGAGACCAGGACCTGGTCGCCGTGAGCGGTCGCCAGCAGCCGGGCGCAGCGGTAGACCGCCTGGCCGTAGTAGTGCCCGGAGCGCGCCTCCACCTCCCCGCTGTGGATCGCCATCCGCAGGTGCAGGTCGGCGCCCTCGGGCCAGGTTCGCGCGGCCAGCTCCCGCTGCACCTGGATCGCGCAGGCGACCGCGTCGGTGGCCCGGGTGAAGGCCGCCAGCACGCTGTCGCCCTCGCGGCCGGACTCCACATGCGTGCCCGCGTGCTGCGGGATGGCGCGGCTGAGCAGCTCGTCGTGCGCCACCATCGCCTGCTTCATGGCGTCGGGGCTGCGCTCCCAGCGCTGGGTGGAGCTCTCGATGTCGGTGAGCAGGAAGGTGACGGTGCCGGTCGGCAGGGCGCGACCTTCCGGCCTGGTCATTTCAGCCATCTCGGCAGCTCTCGAACTGGACGGGGCGAGTCTAGCTGTAGGAGACCGCCGCGGGGGCTTCCAGGAACTCGCCCAGCCGGCGGGCCTCGCGCGCGATCTCCTTCTTCTGGCCGGCGGTGAGCGGCCGGAACGGCTGGACCCTGACGTCCAGCCTCCCTCCGTTCAACCGGTGGCTCCAGACCCCGACGATCAAGCCGCGCGCGACCACCACTGGGGAGATCCACCCGGCCTGCCGGAAAACGCGGTCCGCGAAAGCTTCCTCCACCAGGGATACGCGCTGCCGGTTTCCGATGGTGTAGACGTCGAAGGCTGGCAGGAGGCGGGTCGGTGTGGTTGGAGGCGTCTTCCGCAGCTCGGGCAAGTCCTCCGCGTTGAGCCAGCCGCGGTAGCCCTCGACGTCCACCTCGACCAGCTCGCCGGCCGACGCCTTCAGGACCTTGCCGGCCGGCCCCGCCTGCATGCCCCACCAGATCCCGAAATCCCTGTGATTCGCGGGGCCGTAGACGCGCAGGTAGCGGCGCACGATCTCGCGCCAGGCCAGCTCGACGCTCGGCTCATTCCAGGTCTTGAGCCAGCTCTGGGGGCGGACGAAGGTGACGCTCTGCCCGCGCGGTGGGCCGGAGATCAGGGAACCCTGAAAGGCCGCCGGCTTGAGCATCATCCCCCAGCCCGAGAGCAGGTGGTCTCGTGCGCGAAGCCCGATCCGTTCGGCCACCTTCGCGGCCAGCTGCTCGCGAGTCAGCGGCACGTCGCTCAGCGCATCGTGGGTGGCCTGGGCGAGCTCGCGCAGCTCGTCGGCGGTGAGACCGACCCAGCGCAGCCAGGCTCCCCGGAACCAGCGGCTCTGGGTGCGCAGCGCGGCCACATAGAGAGGGAGATCAGCCGCCGCCAGAAGGTGGAGCGTGCCCCGCATGCACCAGGTGCGGACGAGGCTGCGCCCCACCCACAGCGCATCCCGGACGTCCTGCGGGCGCACACCCTCGACGCGGGCCCAGGCCTGGAGCTCCGCGCAGGAGGTGACCTGGGCGTGGAATCCGCAGACCTCGGAAATGACAGGCTCCAGCGCCGGCCCGCGCTCGATCAACCGCTGGCGCGCAAGCCGCCAGGCTCTGACCTGGCCCCAGGTCAGCCGCTCGGTCACAGGCGGGTCCGCCGGCGAGCCCGGGCAGCCTGGTCGCGCTCGACGCCCAGCCGGCGGTCGACGACGAAGTCGCCGCGCCTCGCGTAGCCGGCCTGCAGGCCGGCCCGCCTGGTCAGGATCTCGACCCCCGGGACGCGGCTCATGAGCTCGGCCTCCAGGTCTCCACGCTTCGGAAGCGCCGGCCACCAGCCCCGGCCCGAGCCCTGCAGCCATTTCAGGGGCAGGGCCGCGGTCACCGTCCAGCCCTGCGCCTCCTCGGGCAGGTTGGTGCCGGCGATCACCTCCGAGTTCGAGCTGCGCGGGTCAGCACTTCGGAAGTCGTACATGACGCGCTGGTCGGGGCTGACGTAGAGGAACTCCACGTTGGCGCCGGCGACGTTGACGGCGTTGAGGATGCGGGCGCCGAGCTGGTGGGCCAGGCCGGGCAGGCCCTGCCGGTAGAGCCCGCGCACCACCTCGAAGGTCTCCTTCATCCAGACCGCCCAGGCTCCGTGGTAGTCCTGGAAGTCGGCCAGGTCAGCCTCGTTCAGCGAGCGGCAGCGGACGCCGGCTTCGGTGACGAATTCGGGGCCGCAGATGCGCACGACCACCCCGCGCAGATAGCGGTCGGCGTCGGGGAGGCCGTCGAAGAGTTCGGTGTCCAGCAGGAGCGCGGCGTTGGAGGCGATGCTGTCGATCCGGCGCGGGAGGCCGGCGGCATCGCGGTCGAGGCCCATCGCGAAGTACTCTCGCTCCGGCATCCAGAGCTGGTCGAACAGCCGCTCGCGAAGCTCCCCCGCCCGCTCTCGCCAGTGCCTCTCCTCGAAGACGCGGGAGGCGCCCAGGAGCGCGTCATACGCATAGCCCTGCACCTCCACGGCGGCGATGGGCGCGTCCCAGTTGGCGATCATGCCGTCCTGGTGGAGGTAGGAGGTGCCGGAGTCCTTCCAGACCTGGAAGGGGATGCCGGCGGGGTTGCGGCGCAGGAATTCGACCAGGCCCACCGACGACCCGTCGAGGTTGCGAGTTGTCCAGTGCAGCGCCGCCCGGACGCTGTCGCCGACGGTGGTGGTCGCGCCGTCTCGGCGGATGACGGGCTCGGAAAGCAGCGACTTTCCGTAGCGCTCGCAGTAGTGGCACACCAGGCGGACGTAGATCGGCGTGGCGTCGGCGCTGCCGTAGTAGGTCAGGGTCCGGCCGTCGCCGCCCCAGACGGCGGACAGCTGCTGCAGCAGGCGTTCGGAGGTGGGCGAGATGCGGCGGCCGCCGACGTAGAGGCTGCGGTGCTCGTGGTGGATCTTGCCCGGCTCCTCCTCGTTGCTGCCCGGCCCCACGGGCGCTTCGACCGTGCCCTGGAGGCCGGCCAGCGTGAGGATCAGGTTGCGGGAGATCGCGGGCAGGAGGTGGAGGAGGTTCTCCGCGGACGCCACCGAGTCCCGGCCGAAGATGGCGTCGCTGAACAGCTCGCCCGCGCTCGCATAAAGTCCGCGGCCGTCGTCGGCGCGGAGGCGCGCCAGGTCGCTGAGGGCGCTGAGCACGGCAGGGATTGTCGCAGCGAGCCTGGGGCGCTGCCGCTTGACCAGGGTCTTGCGCGGCTGAGTGGCGGCCGGGTCGGTTTCAGGCGACCTCTGGCTGCGCGCTTTCGCGGGTTGAGGGCTGCTCCCCGGCCGCCCGGGCCCGGGCGGGCATGAAGGTTCCGAGCAGGAGCGCCGCGGCGACCATGACCCCGGCGCCGACCCGGAGGACGTCGGCCATCCCGACGCTGTAGGCGTCGTGGGCCGAGAAAAGAAGAGCGGCTCCGAGCTGAGCCGGCAGATGGCCCGCGACGATGGTCGCCCCGGCCACGCTGCCCTCGGCCACGTCTTTCAGCCGGGCCGGCAGCCCGGTCAGGTGCCCCGCCAGCTCGGCCCGGTAGGCGTTGTTGAGGAGGCTGCCCATGATCGCGACGCCGAACGCGGAAGCAATCTGCTGGATGCTCTTGGTCAGGGCGCTTCCCGCTCCTGTCTGCGACGCCGGCAGGACATCGATGATGACGTTGAGTGCAGTGAACATCGCGAACGCCTGGCCGATTCCGATCACAGGCAGCGCGACCGCCATGAGGCCGTATCCGCTGCTGGCCTGGACCAGCGACAGCAGCGCCATGCCGGCGCCGCAGATGAGAAGGCCGAGCGGAAGCATGACCCGAACCCCAAAGCGTTTGACCAGCCGGTCGCTGCCGACAGCGCCCACCACGATGCCGCCGATCAGCGGCAGCAAGCGCATGCCGGTGGCCTGGGCGTCATTGCCCTG
>DATGVT010000406.1:0-1557 GCA_035300005.1 Candidatus Acidiferrales bacterium | reverse complement strand
GGTCAGCGCTGTACTCCTCCCTGGCCGAAGCCGACCGCCGTAGGCTGCACCGCGCCCTCGCGGAACTGGCGGCCAGCACGGAAGAACGCGCCAGGCACCTGGCCCTCGCGGCCGACGGCCCCGACGAGGCCACCGCCGCCGCCCTGGACGAGGCGGCCGCCGCGGCCTCGGCCCGTGGCGCCGCCGACGCCGCGGTCGAACTGAAGGAACTGGCCAGGAACCTGACCCAGCCGCAGGACACGGCCGCGCTGGTCCGCCGGGAGACCGAACTCGCTGAGCGCCGCTACTTCGCAGGTGACCCGACCGGGGCCCGGCGCGAGCTGGAACGGTCCCTGGCCTCGCTGCCCGCGGGCGAGGACCGGGCCAGGGTCCTGCTGGAACTCGGCAGCCTGCTCTGGGTGCAGGGCGAGTCGGAGCAGGGGCTGGCCCTGATGTCCCGGGCCCTCGGCGAGGTGACATCGCGGGCGCTGCGGGCCAGGATCCACACGCGGATCTCGTCGCAGGCCGATGACGCCGACATCTCCGTGGCACACAGCGAGGCGGCACTGGCGCTGCTGGACGAGGACGAGGATCCCATCCTGTACTGCTGCGCCCTGCACAACCTGGCGCTGTTCAAGCTGTACGCGGGGCACGGGGCCGACCATGCGGCCATCGAGAAGGGCATGGCGCTGCAGCGCGACCTCGCCGCCTGGGAGATGAGCATGGTGCCCGCGTTCTGGGCGCGGAACTTCGACGACTTCGACACCGCCAGGCAGCGGTTCGAGGACATCCTCCGCGCCTTCCGCGAGCAGGGGGACGAGGCAACCGCCAGCGGCGTGCTGACCCACCTGGCCCGGCTGGAGGTGATGACCGGGCGGATGGACCGGGCGCGGGTGCTGGTGGCCGAGGCGCTGGACCTCGCCGAGCAGACCGAGCAGGAGACCTACCTGCACATGGCGCTGTGCGCGAAGGGCTACCTGTGCGCCTATGCCGGCGAGCTGGCCGAGGCCAGGGCGGCATGCCAGGAGATTCTGGACCGGCTCGGCGCGCACCCTGACTTCATCCTGGAGGGCATGGCGCGCGCCGTGCTGGGCCTGGTCGACCTGCTGGCCGGTGACCTGGCCGCGGCCGACCGGGAACTGGCGCGCGCCCTGGAGTTCGAGGAACTGGCGCACAACCGCGAGCCCGCCACCAACCGGTTCCACGCCGATCACGCCGAAGCGGTCATCGGGCTCGGCGACCTCGACCGCGCCGAGGTACTGGTCCAGCGGATGGAGCAACGCGCCACGGCCCTGCCGCGGCCGTGGATCCTGGCGGCCTCGGCGCGCTCCCGAGGGCTGCTGAACGCCGCCGCGGGTGACCTCGACCAGGCCCTGTCCGACTACCGGCGGGCCCTGGAGGCGCACCAGACGCTGGACATGCCGGCCGAGCTGGGCCGGACGCTGCTCGCGCTCGGCCGGCTGCTCCGGCGCCGTAACGAGCGCCAGCGCGCCCAGGAAACCCTGGCCCGGGCCGCCGCGGTGTTCGACGCTGCCGGGACGCCGCTGTGGGCGGCGGTGGCCCGGGAGGAGCTGGGCC
>DATGVT010000405.1:0-3329 GCA_035300005.1 Candidatus Acidiferrales bacterium | reverse complement strand
ACCGCCTCCACAGTCGGCAACATATCGTATTCGAGCCGCCCGCAGGTCGGGCAGGCGATCAGGCTCGCCGACTCGTTGCGGTGGGCGAGAGTCTTCAGCACCTCGAAGCCGACCCGCACCTCCTCGGCGGGGTCGTCGGTCGCCAGCGAGACACGGATCGTGTCGCCGATTCCCTCGCTGAGCAGGATGCCCAGCCCGACCGCGCTGCGGATGCTCCCCGCCTGCACCGGGCCCGACTCGGTGACGCCGAGGTGGAGCGGGTACGGGCGCCGCTCCGCGAACTTGCGGTTGGCGAGCACGTTGGTCCAGACGTCGGTCGCCTTCAGGGAGACCTTGACGTGGCCGGGCCCGTAGTCGAGGTCTTCCAGGATCTGGCAGTGGCCGAGAGCGACCTCCACCATCCGCTCCGCGGTCGCCTCCCGGTCGTCGCGGTCGATGGCGTGGGTCTCGCGCAGGCTCTTGTGGACCTCTTCCGGCAGCGAGCCGGCGTTGACCCCGATCCGGAACGGGATCTCGCGCTCCTTGGCGGCCTGAACCACCCTGACCACCTTGTCCCGGTCGGGGAGGTTCCCCGGGTTGAGGCGCAGCCCCTGGACGCCGGCCTCGATCGCCATCAGCGCCAGGGTGTGGTCGTAGTGGATGTCGGCGATGATCGGCAGCGGCGAGCCCTTGACGATCGCGACCAGCGCCTCGGCCGCCTCGCGGTCGGGGACCGCCGGGCGCACGATCTCGCAGCCTGCCTCCTTCAGCTCGTGGATCTGGCGCAGCGTCGCGCTGACGTCGCGGGTGTCGGTCTTGGTCATGGTCTGGACCGCGATCGGCGCCGCGCCGCCGACGACGACGTCGCCCACCCGGACCGGGACCGAGTACCGGCGTTTGATCACTGCTATTTGAGGCCGGGGAACTGGCCGCTGATCAGCCTCTGGATGTCGAAGTAGGTGATCACCACCACCAGCAGCAGGAGCGCCACCAGGCCCGCCCGCTGGACCTGCATCTCGCGCTCGCGGTCGAATGGCTTCCCGCGCAGCTTCTCCAGCAGCACCACCACGATCCGGCCGCCGTCCAGAGCCGGCAGCGGCAGCAGGTTGGCGAGGCCCAGGGCGACCGAGAGCGCGGCCACGATCACGAAGTAGTTGGGCAGGCCGGCCTGAACCGCGGAGGCGGTGATGGTCGAGATGCCGACCGGGCCGGTCACCCCTTCGGGGCCGAAGAAGCCGCCCGGGATCTGCCCCGCGGCCAGCTGGTAGACGCCGATCCCGATGCCTGCCGTGGCCAGGATCGGGAACAGGGCGCCCTGCTGGATGGCGAGGAGAGGGGTCACGACGGGCGTGCCCTCGATCCCGATCAGGTAGATCTGGCGGCTGGGCTCGTAGCGGGGCTGGATGGTGACCGTCGCCACGCTTCCGTCCGGGTGCCGGACCACGAGCACCAGGGGCTGGCCCGGGCTCTGGTTCTCCACCCGGCGGATGTCGTCCGCCGCCCGCAGGGGCGAGCCGTTGACCGACTTGATGCTGTCGCCCGCCTGCATCCCTGCCTCGGCCGCCGGCGTGCCGGCGTAAACCGCGTGCACCTTCCCAGGGTCGTCGTTCAGCTGGAGCATCCAGTACGCGGTCATGATCAGCGCGGCCATCAGGAAGTTGGTGACCGGGCCGGCGAGCAGGATCAGCAGCCGCTGGTAGGCCGCCTTGGAATGGAAGCCGTTGGGCTCTGAGTAGTCACCCGGTTCCATGCCGCCCATACGGACGTAGCCGCCGAGCGGCACCAGCCGGAGCGCATAGAGCGTCCCCGACCGGGTCCAGGACACCAGCTTGGTCCCGAAGCCGATGGAGAACTCGATGACCCGGACCCGGAAGAGCTTCGCGAGCAGGAAGTGGCCGCCTTCGTGGGGCGCGATCAAGAGCAGGAACATCGCGACAACGCCGATCGCGCCCAGCAGGATGCTCACGCTTTCACACTAGCGGCTTTTGATTTCACGTATCCCCTGGCCCAACGGTCGGCCTCCAGGATCTCCTGCAGGCTCCCGCCCCCGCCCGGGAACGCCTCCAGCGCCTCCGCCACCAGGCGGACGATCCCCGAGAAGGGCAGCGCCCCGGCCAAGAACGAGAGGACGGCCTCCTCGTTGGCGGCGTTGAGGACCGCCGGCAGTGGCGCCCCGGCGGCCCCCGCCTGGCGGGCCAGCCCGACCGCCGGGAAGCGGCGCGCGTCCAGGGGCAGGAAGTCGAGCGTGCCCAGGTTCGAGACCTCGGCCGGAGGCACGGCGCCCGGCAGGCGGTCCGGATAGGCGAGGGCGACCGCGATCGGCAGGCGCATGTCGGGCAGGCCCAGCTGCGCCTTCAGCGAGCCGTCCACGAACTCGACCAGCGAGTGCACCACGCTCTGGGGGTGAATCACCACCTGGATCCGGTCCAGCGGCAGCGCGAAGAGATGGTGGGCCTCGATCACCTCCAGGCCCTTGTTCATCAGGGTCGCCGAGTCCACCGTGACCTTGGGCCCCATCGACCAGCGGGGGTGGTTGAGCGCCTGCTCCACGCTGACCGTGTCCAGGTCGAGGTCGGGGCGCGACCAGAACGGCCCGCCGGAGCCGGTCAGCACCAGCCGGCTGACGCTGGCCGGCGACTCGCCCCAGAGGCACTGCCAGATGGCGCTGGGCTCGGAGTCCACCGGCCGCAGGGCGCCCGATCTGGCGGCGGCCGTGACCAGGTCGCCGGCCATGACCAGGCACTCCTTGTTGGCCAGCGCCACCTTCTTCCCCGCCGCCAGGGCGGCCAAGGTCGGCTTCAGGGCGGCCGCGCCCGGGATGGCGACCAGCACCAGGTCGCAGGCGGGGTCGGTGACCATGGCTTCGATCCGGGCCTCGGCGTCGGGCTCGCCGGCCTGGACCACCAGCGCCGTCCGGCGGTCCGGAGGGCGCCGGCCGGAGACCAGGCCGAAGACCTGGAAACGGTCGGGGTAGCGATCGATGACGTCCAGGGCCTGGCGGCCGATGGAGCCGGTCGCGCCCAGGATCGCGATCTTGAGAGGTCTCATCTCAGGAGTTGAAAGAGAACGGCGTAGAAGTAGACCAGGATGGGCGGAAAGAAGATGGAGTCTATGCGGTCCAGCACCCCGCCGTGGCCGGGGATCAGCTGGGAGGAGTCCTTGACCTCGGCCAGCCGCTTCATCTGCGACTCGACCAGGTCCCCGGCCTCGGCCGAGACTCCGATCAGGATTCCCAGCACGACCGCGTGCAGCGGATGCAAGCCCAGCACCCCGAAGGCCCCGATCACCATCACCAGCACGGCCGCGACCACGCCCGCGATCGCGCCCTCCAGCGTCTTTTTGGGGCTGAT
>DATGVT010000404.1:0-1602 GCA_035300005.1 Candidatus Acidiferrales bacterium | reverse complement strand
GAGCAGGCCAGGTTCCCCCGAACAGGAGCAGCGCAGGGGGGTGCAGGAGCAGTTGCGCCCAGGTGGCCCGGCATTCTGGCGGCCTGGCCGCCGTCACCGCTGCTGACCTGGGGATTGATGGCAGCTGGCCGCCATGCTAGGGAATCTAGCGGGGAGCCGCCTTGTGGCGGCGCCCGGCGCGAGGTAGCTTGCCCGGGCGGAGGTGCGAATGACCACCAAGACACTCCAGCAGCGAGCGGAGATAGAGGCGGCGATCGAGGGCCGGACGCTCTGTGATCAGCTCCAGGTCACCGCGGAGCGCTCGGGCGACGCGCCCGCCCTGTCCGACGTAGGCGAGAGCAGCACGCAGACCATCACCTGGGCCCAGGCCAGGGAGCAGGCCCTGCGGCTGGCGGCCGGCTTCATCGCCCTCGGCCTGCAGCCCGGCGAGCGGGTCGCCCTCATGCTGCCGAACCGGTCTGAGCACGTGCTCGCCGACTTCGGCGCCGTACACGCGGGCGGCGTGCCGGTCACGTTTTACGCCACCCTCGCCGCGGAGCAGGTCGGCTTCGTGGCCGAGGATTGCAGCGCCCGGATCGCGGTGCTGGACGGCGCGGCGGAACTTGCCCGCTGGCAGCCAGTCCTGGGCCAGCTGCCCGCGCTGAAGAAGATCATCGTCCGGGACAGCGCCGCCTGCCCCCCCGGCGATCTCTACCTGTCGTGGGCCGACTTCGCCGCGCTGGGCAGCGAGCGGTACGCCGCCGAGCCCGAGGCGGTGGCCGGGCGGCTGGCCGCCATCACGCCGGATGACCCTGTCACCCTGCTGTACACCTCGGGGACCACGGGCAACCCCAAGGGAGTGCTGCTCACCCACCGCAATGTGCTGTACGAGGTGACCGCGGCCGAGACGATGGGCACTGTCGAGTCGGGCGTCCGCTGGGTGTCTTACCTGCCGCTCGCGCACATCGCCGAGCGCATGTTCAGTATCTACCTGCCCGTGATGACCGCGGGCTACGTGAACTTCTGCCCGGACCCGACGCAACTTGTCAGTGCGCTCGGGGCAGTGCGCCCGACTGCGTTCTTCGGCGTGCCGCGGGTCTGGGAGAAGGTGCAGGCAGGTATCCAGGCACTGCTCACCGGGGAGCAGGACTCGGGCAGGCGGGCGGCCGTCCAGGAGGCCATGGATGTCGGGCGCAGGTACGTGGAGAGCGGCCAGTTCGGCCGGACCACGCCGCCCGAGTTGGACCGCGCCTTCCGGCAGGCCGACGAGCAGGTGCTGGCGCCCATCCGGTCCCTGCTCGGCCTCGGCGAGGCGGCCGTGGTGTCCAGCGCGGCAGCGCCGCTGCCGGCGGACGTCGCGGCCTTCTTCGCCGGCCTCGGCATGAAGATCCTCGATATCTACGGGATGACCGAGACGACCGGCGCGTTCACCAGCAACTCGGCGTCGGAGTTCAAGGTCGGTACCGTCGGGCGGGCGTTTCCCGGGATGGAAATCCAGATCGCGGCGGACGGGGAGATCCTGGTCCGCGGCCCGCTCCTGACCCCCGGCTACCTGAACCGGCCCGATCTGACCGCCGATCTGATCGACGCCGAGGGCTGGCTGCACACCGGGGACATCGGGAG
>DATGVT010000403.1:0-3050 GCA_035300005.1 Candidatus Acidiferrales bacterium | reverse complement strand
GGGTCCCGGCGGACCGGATCCGGCTGCTGGGGCTGCCGGTCGACCTCCGCTTCCGGCCCCCGGCGCCCGGTGAGAAGCAGGCCCTGCGCCGGCGTTTCGGGCTGGCGGAGGACCGTTTCACGATCCTGGTCGTGGGCGGCGGCGAGGGCTCGGGCAACCTGCTGCAGCAGGTGCGGGCGCTGGCCTGGCAGCTGAACCCCTGGCAGCTGGTCACCGTCTGCGGGCGCAATGACAAGCTGCGCCAGCGGCTGGCGCGCCTCCACTTCGCGACCCCCAACCTGGTGCTGGGCTTCGTCGACTACATGCCCGAGCTGATCCGGGCCTGCGACGTGGTGGTGACCAAGGCGGGACCGGGAGCCATCGCCGAGGCGCTGGCCACCGGCACCCCGCTGCTGCTGAGCGGCTTCCTGCCCGGGCAGGAGGCTCCCAACGTGACCTTCGCCACCCAGGCCGGCTTCGGTCGCTACGTGCCCAAGCCGGACCAGCTGCTGGAGGAGATCCGGGTGATGGCGGAGGGCGGGCCGACCTGGCAGCAGATGGCGCGCCGCGCGGCCGAGCTGGCGCGCCCCTACGCGTCCATGGACATCGGGCGGGAGTGCCTCCTGCTGGCCGCGCGCTACAGGGCTTCGGAGCAGGCCAGCCGGTAGGGGCAGAGCTGGCAGCGGCGGCGCTCCGGCCGCGCCTCCAGACGGCCCTGGCGGACGCCGTCCGCGACCTCGGTGCCGATCCGCCTGGCCTCCTCCAGCAGCTCGGCGTCGGCCGGCACGCGCACCCGCCGGCCGGTCTTCAGGTAGACGATCTCCAGCTCGAGGGGGTCGAGGCCAAGGGCCTGGCGCGCGCCCAGGGCGTAGAGGGCAAGCTGGAGGTCGCGGCGGAGGTGGCTCCGGGGAGCCGGGCTGCCGGTCTTGTAGTCGACCACCAGCCAGGGCCCTTGTCCTGCTCCCTTGGAGCCGGCATCGGAACCCTTCCTTGAACCCACCACCCCACCCCTCTGGGTGGGGGGTGGGGTGTACTGATCGACGCGGTCGATGATGCCGCGCAGCCACCACCCTCCGTCAACCCCGGTTGTAAAGGCGCGCTCGACCATCACCGGCCGACCCGTCAGCCCACCCGCCTCCCAGAAGCGCCGGAGCTGCTCGCGGCCCGCCGCTTCCAGCGCCGGCCGCCGGCGGGGATCGGGCAGCGACGCCTCCTGCCAGCCCCGCTGGTGAAGCGCCAGCAGCTGCTCGAGGCTGAGGGAGCCACCCTCCATCTGCAGGCGCGCGGCCTGGGCCAGGACCGCGTGCAGCACCGTCCCCGCGACCGCCTCCACGCTCGGGGCCACCGGCAGCCGCAGCTGGTGCCGGTACCAGTATTGGCGCGGGCACTCACGGTAGGCCGCGATCGCGCTGAAGCTGAGCTCGACCTCGCCGGCCGCCGGCCGGACCCCCAGGCGGGCCGGCGGTTCCTCCTCGGGGACGCGATCCGGCCCCGGTGCGGGACCGGCTGGCACCTGCCGCACCGAATCCGCCGCCTCCGCCAGCTCGCCCAGGAAGCGCGACGGCCGCCAGGGCCGCGCGCCCTCGTAGCGCTCCGCCCAGGAGAGGTAGAGACGGCGCCGGGCGCGCGTCATAGCGACGTAGCAGAGGCGGCGCTCCTCGGCCAGGTGGTCCTCGCGGCCACGCACGCCTGCCTCCAGCAGGTGCGCCGGCAGCTCGAAGCGGTCCTTCCGGCCCAGCTGCGGCAGGCGGCCCTCGACCAGGGCCGGGATGAAGACGGCCTCGAACTCGAGGCCCTTCGCCTGGTGGATGGTCATGACCTGCACCGCCTGCTCGAACCCGTCGGCCGGCGCCAGATCCTCCTCCTCGCCCGACAGCAGCACCAGGTCCAGGTAGGCGCGAAACGCGCGCAACGAGTGATCTCGGCTGTGGGCGCAGAACTCCTCGATGCGCTCCCCGAAGCGCACCGCGCCGGCCACCGCCCGCCGACGCTCGATGGGGTTGGGCTCCGGCAGCAGGTCCAGGTAGCGGGTCCGTTCCATCAGCTCGAAGAAGAGCTCATCCACCCCCAGCCGCTCCTTCAGAGCCAGCAGCTGCAGCAGCGTTCCCGCCCAGGACCGGGCGGGCCGCCAGCCGGCCAGGGCTTCCAGCGGCGACAGCCCACTGGCTGCCCTTACGCGGCCGAGCGCCCGCTCCGGATCCAGGCCGGCCGGCGGGCGCGACACCACGCGGGTGAGCGCCACCAGGTCGTCCGGGTCGTCCAGCAGGCGCAGATAGGCGATCAGGTCCCGGACCTCAGGTCGCTCGTAGAAGCCCTGCCCGCCCCAGACCTGGTAGGGAAGCCCCGCCGCCGCCAGCGCGGCCTGGACGCCACGCCCGATGGCGTGGGTCCGGCAAAGGACGGCGATCTCGCTCGGCTCGACCCCGCGCCCGACCAGGCGCGCGGCCTCGGCGGCGATGGCGCGCGCCTCCTGCGCTCCCTGTGCGTGCTGGCGAACCTCGACCCTCGGTCCCGGCCGGGCCTGGGCGGTCAGGGGCTTCGGGATGCGCTCCGGGCTGTGCTCGATCAGGGTCCGGGCGGCGGCGACGATGCGGCCGCTGCTGCGCCGGTTGCGGCCCAGGCGCAGGGTGGGGGCGCCCGGAAAGCTGGCCAGGAAGCGCTCCATGCTGGCGCGCGAGGCGCCGCGAAAGCGGTATATGGCCTGGTCGTCGTCGCCGACCACGCAGACGTTGCCGTGCACCTGGCCCAGCAGCTCGACCAGCCGCTCCTGCGCCAGGTTGGTGTCCTGGTACTCGTCGACCATCAGCCAGCGGAAGCGGGCGCCGTATGCCGCTCGCAGATCCGGGTGGCGCTCCAGGAGCTGGACCGCCTGCACCAGTAGGTCGTCGAAGTCCAGCCTCCGCTCCCGCCGGCAGGCGGCCGCATGGGCCTGGAACAGCTGGACCGCGGCCGCCACCTGCTCCCGGTCTTCCCCGTCCCCGCTCCGAGCCCAGGCCCACAATCGCTCCAGCGGTACCAGCTCCTGCTTGAGCCCCTCCAGCAGCTTCAGGAGCGGGCCGACCAGCTCGTCC
>DATGVT010000402.1:0-1915 GCA_035300005.1 Candidatus Acidiferrales bacterium | reverse complement strand
AGGTCCCGGGCCACGATGATCCGCTGGATGTGCGAGGTGCCCTCGTAGATCTGCATGCCTTTGGCGTCGCGCAGGTAGCGCTCGACCGGGTACTCGCTCGTGTATCCGCGGGCGCCGTGCAGCAGCACCGCCTGGTCAGCGGCTCGCACCGCCGCCTCGCAGGCGAAGAGCTTGGCCACCGACACCTGCCTCGTGTTGTCCGTGCCCTGGTCCGCCAGCCAGGCCGCCTCCCTCACCAGCAGCCGCGCGGCCGCCAGGTCGGCCGCCATGTCCGCCAGCGCCGCCTGCACCATCTCGAAGTCGCCGATCCGCTGCCCGAACTGGCGTCGCCGGCGGGCAAAGTCCAGGCAGGCGTCGAGGCAGGCCTGAAGCACCCCGACGGCTCCGGCCGCAACCCCCAGCCGGCCATGCCGGAGTGCGCCCCGCGCAACCTGGTGGCCGCCGCCCAGGGCGCCCAGGACGGCCTGCTCGGGAACCCGGACCCGATCCAAGGTGATCTGGGCGTGGTCGGAGCCCCGATGCCCGAGAGGCACGCCGGGCATCGGCTTGCGTCCGAATCCGGCGCTGACCGTGGGGACCAGGAAGGCGGTCAGGCCGGCGGGGGCCTGGGCGAAGACGATGGCCACCCCGGCCAGCCCTCCATTCGTGATCCAGGTCTTCTCGCCGTCCAGCACCCACTCGCTGCCTTCCTGCTGGGCCCGGCTCTTGATGGCGCGGGTGTCCGAGCCGGCGCCCGGCTCGGTCAGGCAGTAGCAGCCGAGCACCCGAGCCGTCCGCAGGTGCGGCAGCCAGCGGTCCTTCTGCTCGTCGGTGCCGAAATCGCGCAGGCAGCCGCCGACCAGGCCGACCTGCACGGTCACGCAGCCCCGGACGGAGGAGTCGGCGCGACCCAGCTCCTCGTAGACGAGGGACATCGGCAGCTCGCCCTCCACCGCCAGCAGCCCGCGCTGGCCCAGCTCGGTGATGGTCTTCCGCCGGAACCGGACCCGCTCGTCGGCCACGCGGGCCTGGGGCGCCACCACCTCGAGGGCGGCGGCGCGCGCCCGCGCCTGCAGCTCCAGCAGGTCGGGGGAGAGGTCGAAGTCCACAGCTAACGCCCCTGGGGGCGCTGATCGACACCAGCGCCGGATCTGCGTCGCCCGAGTGGGCCGATAAGCGCAGGCACGAGGTCCCGGCCGTCTTCGTCACGCATCTGCCGATGCGCTCCTAGCCAGCCACCCCGTGCCTGGGCGCTCGGCGCACCCGTCCACCGCAGCTCTCGGCACTGGGCCAATCATCGCCCCCTGTAGGCGGGCTTGCGCTTGGCGCGGAAGGCGGCGTGGAACTCGCGGAAGTCGGCCGCGGTCATCAGCAGCGACTGGGTCCAGGCCTCCATCTCCACAGCCGACGAGTAGTCCATGCCGGCAGCCCGGTTGAGCATCTCCTTGGTCATGGCCAGGCCCCAGGGTGATGCGTCCAGCAGCTGGCGGGAGCACTCCGCGACCGCCTTCTCGAGCCCCGCGTCCGGCACCACCTGGTTGGCCAGGCCGTAGGCCAGCGCCGTGCGGGCGTCGATCCGCTCGCCCAGCAGCAGCAGCTCGGTCGCACGCCCGAACCCGACGATGCGCGGCAGCAGCCAGCCGATCCCCATGTCGCCGCCGGAGATCCCCACCCGAGTGAACAGGAACTGGAAGGTCGCGCTCTCGGCCAGGATCCGCAGGTCGCAGGCGGCCGCCAGCACGGCGCCGGCCCCGGCGGCGACCCCGTTGACCGCCGCGATCACCGGCTGCGGCATCTCGCGCAGCTGGCGGACGCAGTCCCCGGTCAGGCGGGCGAAGTCGTAAACGCCGCGGCTGTCCATCTCCAGCAGGCGGCCGATGATGTCGTCCACGTCGCCGCCCGAGCAGAACCCCCGGCCCTGCCCCTGGATGACCAG
>DATGVT010000401.1:0-4248 GCA_035300005.1 Candidatus Acidiferrales bacterium | reverse complement strand
GTCGTCTTCGAGCGCCTCGACCCCGAGCTCTGGGAGTCCTCCGGCCACAACCCGATCGTCATGCTGGCGCGCCTGGGGCCGGAGGGCGCGGAGCAGGCGGCGGCCGGCGAAGGGGTCCGCGAGGCCCTGGAGACGGCGCGCAGCGCCATCCGCGAGCACCGCGACCGGCGGCCTCCGTTCCTGGACGCCCGGGCGCCCCTGCTGATCGGCTACTTCTCCCTCGAGTTCGGCCTCGCCGAGTGCCTGCCCATCTACTCCGGCGGCCTGGGCATCCTGGCCGGCGACCACCTGAAGGCCGCCGGCGACCTGGGCCTCCCGTTCGTGGGCGTGGGGCTCCTCTACCGGCAGGGATTCGGCCACCAGCAGCTGGATGCCAGCGGGCTGCAGGTCGACAGCTACCCGGAGAACCCACCCCAGGACCTCCCCGTGCAGAAGGTGGAGGGGGTCGAGGTCGAGGTTCCGATCGGGGCCCGCAGCGCCCTGGTCGGCGTCTGGCGCGCGCAGGTAGGTCGGGTGCCGCTCTTCCTGCTGGACACCGACCTGGAGGCCAACCCCCCCGACCTCCGGACCATCACCGACCGCCTCTACACCCCCGAGCCCGACCGCCGCCTGCGGCAGGAGATCGTGCTCGGGATCGGGGGCGTGCGGGCCCTGCGCCGGATGGGCATCGAGGCCACCGTCTTCCACCTGAACGAAGGCCACAGCTTCCTGGTCGGCGTCGAGCGGATCCGCGAGCTGCGCTCCTCCCGGCTGTTCACGCTGGAGGAGGCGCGCCTGGTGGTGCGCGCAGGCATCGTGTTCACCACCCACACGCCGGTCGCCGCCGGCAGCGACTACTTCGAGCCGGGCCTGGTCTGGGACCTCCTGAATCCCTATCTGAACCAGGTCGGCATCACCTTCGACCGCTTCATGGACCTGGGCCGCCAGCGCCCGGGCGACCCGCGCGAGCGCCTCTGCACCACCTACGCGGCCCTCCGGCTGGCCGACCACGCGGTCGGCGTCAGCCGCCTGCACGGCGCCGTCTCCCGGCGGCTCTGGAAGGACGCCTGGCCGGGGCTGAAGGAGACCCAGGTCCCGATCGGCTCGGTCACCAACGGCGTCCACATGCCGACCTGGGTGGCACCCGAGGTCTCGGCGCTGCTGGCCGCCTGGGTGGCGCCGAACTGGTGGGACACGGATCCCGCCGACGGGGCCTGGGCGCGCCTGGAGGAGATGCCGCCGGCCGAGCTCTGGGCCGTTCACCGCAGGCTGAAGCAGAGGCTGCTGGAGCTGGCCTGCCGGCGCGACCCGACGGCCGAGCTCGACCCCGACGGGCTCACGATCGGCTTCTCGCGGAGGTTCGCGCCCTACAAGCGGGCCAACCTGCTGCTCTACGACCGCAGGCGGCTGCAGAAGCTGCTGCGCGACCAGAGGCGCCCGGTCCAGTTCATCTACGCGGGCAAGGCCCACCCGGCGGACGGCGCCGGCAAGGAGATCCTGAAGGAGGTGGTGGCGCTGGCCCGGGCCGAGCCTCGGGTCGTCTTCCTCGAGGACTACGACATCGAGATCGCCCGCCACCTGGTGCAGGGCGCCGACATCTGGCTCAACAACCCCCGCCGGTTCCTGGAGGCGAGCGGCACCAGCGGGATGAAGGCGGGTGCCAACGGGGTGCTCAATGTTTCGGTGCTGGACGGCTGGTGGGACGAGGGATACCGGCCCGGGATCGGCTGGGCCATCCCGTCGGGCGCCACCCTGGACACTCCGCAGGCCGACGACCTGGCCGAGGCCGAGGGGCTCTACCGGCTGCTGGAGCGGGACGTGGTGCCGGCCTTCTACGACCGCGATCCGGACGGCGTGCCCCAGCGCTGGGTGGCGATGATGCGGGCCTCGCTGCGGAGGATCGCAACCGAGTTCGCGGCCCGCCGGATGGTGCTGGAGTACTTCGACAGCGCCTACGCGCCCGCGGCCCGGCGGGTTGAGCAGCTGCGGCTCTTGCCCGATTGGGGCGGCTGACGGCTATAGTCCCCGGCTGAAAGGAGGAGCCCGCCCTGCAGGGGGTGCCGCCCGAACGGCTGCTCGCGATCCACGACCTGGCGCCCGACGCCATCGTGACGATGGACGCCCTGGGCGTGATCCTGGACTGGAACCCGAGCGCCGAGCGCGTCTTCGGCTGGCGCCGGGAGGAGGTGCTCGGCCGCCGGGTGGTCGACGTCATCGTCCCCGCGCACTACCGGAACGACCACCTGCTGGGCCTGCAGGGTTTCCGCGAGACGGGCGCGGCCCCCATCGTCGGCCAGCCGCGCCGGGACCTCAGCGCGCAGCACCGCGACGGCCACGAGTTTCCGGTCGAGCTGGTCGTCAACCGGGCAGCCGGACCAGGCGGGGAGGCGGGCATCTTCGTCGCCTTCGTGCGCGACATCACCGAGCGCCGCGCAGCCGAGGAGGCCCTGGACGCCAGCCTGCTCCGCTTCCGCACCCTCTTCGAGGGCCAGCCGCTGGCGACCGCGCTGCTGGGTCCCGACTTCCACTTCCGAAGCGTGAACGACGCCTTCTGCCGGCTGGTCGGCCGGCCGGCGGCGCAGATCGTCCGCCTGCGGGCGCAGGACCTGCTGCACCCCGACGACGTGCCGCTGGCCGAGGCCGAGATCAGGTCCCTCCTGGAGTCGCGGACGCCCGAGGTCCGGATCGAGCTGCGCTACCTGGACGGCGAGGGCGAGATCCGCTGGATGACCACCGTGGTCCGGGCGGTCCGGGACGAGCGGGGCAGGCTGCTGCACCTGCTGGCGTCAGCCGAGGACACCACCGCCCGCAGGCGGGCGGAGGAAGACCTGCGCGCGAGCGAGGAGCGCTTCCGCCTGCTGGTCGAGGGCGTGCGCGACTACGCGATCTTCATGCTCGACCCCGAGGGCCGGGTGGCGAGCTGGAACGCGGGCGCCGAACGCTTCACCGGCTTCGCCGCCGCCGACGTCGCCGGCCGGCCGCTCTCGGTCTTCTTCCCGGCCGAGGAGGTCCAGGCCGGCGCTCCGCAGCGCGAGCTGGACCGGGCCTCGAGCCAGGGCCAGGTCGCCGAGGAGGGCTGGCAGCTGCGCGGGGACGGCAGCCGCTACTGGGCGAACGTGCTCACCACGGCCATCCGCGACGGCTCGGGCCGGCTGCTCGGCTTCACCCGGGTCAGCCAGGACATCAGCGAGCGCCGGCAGGCGGAGGCCCTGCAGCACGCGCGGATGGCGGTCACGGAGGCGCTGGCCGCTTCACCCTCGCTGGCAGCAGCGGCTCCGCAGATCCTCTCCGGGCTCTGCCAGAACCTGAACTGGGTCCTGGGCGAGCTCTGGATCGTGGACGAGCCGAGCGGCGTCATCCGCTTCGCGGACACCTGGCACCAGCGAGGCGGCGCCTTCGAAGCCTTCACCGGCGCGGGCCGGGCCCGAGCCCTGGGCCGGGACCAGGGGCTGGCCGGGCTGGTCTGGGGCAGCGGCCGGCCCACGATGCTGGCCGACCTGGGCGACGACCCCGACTTCGTGCGCGCGCAGGCCGCGGCCGCCAGCGGCCTGCGGGGGGCGATCGGCTTCCCGATCCGTAACGACGCCGGCCTGGTGGTGGCCGTGATCGCCGCCTACGGCCGCGAGCCGATGCCGCTGGATGAGCGTCTGCTGGCCGTCATGACGGACGTGGGGCGCCAGATCGGCCAGTTCGTGGAGCGAAAGAGGCTGGAGGAGCGGATGCGGATGGAGGAGTCAGCCCGGCGGCGGGGTGGTCAGCGGGAGCGCGCCGCCCTCGAGCAGCACACCTTTCACGACGCGCTGACCGGGCTGCCCAACCGGGCGCTCTTCCGCGACCGGCTGCTGCAGGCGATGGCACTGGCCGACCGCGAGCGCCGAGGCTGCGGCCTGCTGCTGCTCGACCTGGACGGCTTCAAGGCGGTCAACGACTCCCACGGCCACCAGGTCGGCGACCTGGTCCTGAAGGAGGTCGCCCAGCGCCTGCAGCGGGAGCTCCGCCGCTCCGACACCGTGGCCCGGCTGGGCGGCGACGAGTTCGCCGTCATCACCGAGGGCGGCCAGGACGCCGAGGCCGCGGTCGAGGTGGCGGCCAAGCTGGAGCGCGCCTTCCGGAGCCCGGTGGTGGCGGGCGGGGTGACGGCGCCGCTGGCGGCCAGCCTGGGCATCGCCTGGTATCCAGCTCACGGCGACAACCCCGACCTGCTGCTGCGTAACGCGGACACGGCCATGTACCGCGCCAAGCGCGAGGGCGGCGGCTTCCGGCTCTACG
>DATGVT010000400.1:0-6987 GCA_035300005.1 Candidatus Acidiferrales bacterium | reverse complement strand
CGCCTTCGTGCTCCTCCTCTTCTGGGGGGCCGCGGTCGTGCCCCTGGCCCTCCTGGTGATGGGCTGGGGCGGCCCCGGCCGGGTCGCCGCCGGCTGGCGGCTGCTCGCCTACTGGGGGGCGGGCACGGTCCTGCTGGGCCTGGCCGTCCTGCTCCTCTTCGCGGCCAGCGGAGCCGCCACCTTCGACCTCGACTACCTCCAGAAGGCCCTCCCCAGCCCCCGCGCCCAGGTGGCGGTCAGCCTCCTGGTGCTGGCCGCGGCGGCGACGCGCCTGCCGCTCCTGCCGCTGCACGGCTGGGCGGCGGCCGCCTACGCCGAGGCGCCGGTGGGGGTCGCGGTGCTGATCGCCGGCAGCGCCAGCCGGCTGGGCGGCGACCTCCTGCTGCGGCTGTGGGTGGGCGCCGAGCACGACGGCGCCCGGCTGCTGGCGCCCTTCGTGGCGGTCCTGGCCGGCGCCACCATCGCCTACGCCGGGCTGGCGGCGCTGAGGGCCGCCGACGTCCGCCGGCTGGGCGCCTACCTGGCGCTGGTGCCGGGCGGGGTCACCGTTCTGGGCCTGGCCGGCCTGACCGCCCTGGCGCTCGACGGCGCCGTCCTCTCGCTGGTCACCGGGGGGCTGGCGGCGGCGCTGATCGTGGGCGCCTGCGCCACCGCCGCCGAGCGCGCGCAGGCCCGCAGCCTGGAGCTGGTCAGCGGAGTCGGAACCCGGGCGCCGCGCCTGGCCTGGCTGCTCGTGCTGGCCGGCCTGGGCCTGGTCGGGGTGCCCCTATTCGGGTCCTTCGTCGCCCAGCTGATGGTCCTCTTCGGCTCCCTCCGGACCGAACCGGCGGGCGCCTTTCTGGCCGGCCTGGGCCTGGTCGTGGTGGCGGTCGCGGTCGCCGTCTTGCTGCAGCGCGTCATATTCGGGGCGCCCAACCCGGACGCCCCCGGCGTGGGGGATCTCGGCCTGGCGGAGGCCTGGTACCTGGGCCTGCTGGCCGGGGCCCTGCTCTGGTTCGGCCTGCTGCCCAGCGGGCCCAAGCTGGCCGGGGTTCCCATCTTCGACCCCGGGATGGTCAACGTCATGAACGTGGGGGTCTCGGAGATCGCCTCCCCCTACCTGGGCTCGGAGACGGGCACGTGACCTGGCCGGTGCTGGTGCCCGAGGCGCTGCTGGGGGCGGCCGCCCTGGGCCTGCTGCTGCTTCCCCGGCTGCTGCCCCGGCCGGCCGGCGCCAGGCGCTGGGTCCGCCTCGCCAGCCCCGCCTTCGCCAGCCTCCTGCTCCTGCTCGCCTTCGGCCTCGAGCTCTGGCTGGGGGCCACGGTCACCACCCTCTTCGGCGGCGGCTTCGTCCAGGACCGCTTCGCCCTCTTCGCGAAGGCCGCCCTCCTGCTGGCCGCGGCCCTGGCGCTGGCGGGCGCCGACTGGCCGGCCGAGGACTCCCAGCCGGCAGCCCTCGCGCTGACCCTGCTGGGGGCGCTGGGAGGCATGATCGCAGCCTCCGCCGGGGACCTGGTCGGGCTCTGGGCCGGCCTGGAGCTGGCGGGGCTGGCCGGGGCGGCCCTGGTCGGGCTCCGCCGGCCCCAGGCCGGGATCCGGCTCCTGCTGGCGGGCGCGCTGGGCAGCGCGCTGCTGGCGATCGGGATGGCCTTCCTCTACGCCAGCGCCGGCGCCACCCGCCTGGACCTGATCGGGCGGGCCTTCGCGGGGGCGGCCGGCGTCACCCTGCCGCTGGCGGTGCCCGTGCTCCTGATCCTGGCCGCCCTCGGCCTGCGCCTGCTGCTGGCCCCGTTCCAGTACGCCGCCGCCGAGGCCGCCCTGGCCGGCTCGCCCCTGGGAGCGGCGCTGGTGGCCGGGCTGGCGCCGGCCGCGGCGGCGGTGGTCGCGCTCCGGCTGCTGGGCAGCCTGGCCGGGGTGCAGGCCGCCTGGAGCTGGGCGCTGGCGGGCGCGGCGCTGCTGGCCCTGCTGGGCGGAGGACTCTCGGCGCTGGGCGCCCGCAGCCTGCGGGGGCTGATCGTCTCCCTGGCCGCCGGCCAGGCGGGCTGGCTGGCCGCCGGGCTGAGCACCCACTTCCGAGGCGGCTTCGCCGCCGCCCTCTTCCTGCTGGGCGCCTTCGCGGTGGCGGCCACCTGCGCCCCCGCCCTGCTGGGCACCGCCGACCTGCCCCTCGGCGGCCTGGCCGGCCTGGCGGCCGCCCGTCCCGCCCGCGCCGCCGCCCTGGCCCTGGCCGCGCTCTCCCTGGCCGGCGCCCCGCCCCTGGCGGGCTTCTTCGGCGAGTTCGCGGTGGCGGCCGAGCTGGTCCGCAACGGATCCGTCTGGCTGGCCACCGCCGGCGGGCTGGGCACGCTGCTGGCCACGGTCGCCGCCGTGCGAGCCCTGCGCGTGCTCTATCTGGAGGCGCCGCAAGCGGCGGAAGAGGCCGCCCGGCCGCCCGGCGGGGACGGGCCCTGGACCCGGCTCGCCACCGGCGGCGCGGTGGCCCTGGCCTCGGTGCTGGCCGGCTACGGCCTCTTCGCCTACCCGATCCACAGCCTGGCCGTGCAGGGGGCGGCGGCGCTGGGCCTGCGCTGATCGGGTATGCTCCCGGCGCCTGAGCCGCCGAGCTCAGCCCGCCAGAGAACACCTTTTCGCTATGCAACGCATCCCCACCGAGCTCGGAGCCCCGCGTGGCCCGTCGTAACCACCGCCGGGGCCGAGGCGTTTCGGCAAGGTCCCACGTGATCCAACGCACACGCCGGCGCCGTCGCCGGCGCCAGGCCCTGGTCACCCGGCTGGCCGGCGTCACCGCCGGGCTCTTCGCCCTGGTCGGGGTGCTCGGCGCCCTGGTCGTGGTGGGGGTCGTCAACCACTACGCCGGCAACCTGCCCTCGGTCGACGCCCTGCGGGCGGGCGGGCTGGCCCAGGTGACCCGGATCTACGACCGCAACGGGGTCGAGATCGAGCCGCTCTACCTCCAGAACCGCACCGTGGTGCCCCTGGCCAGGATCAGCCCTCTTTTGCGCAAGGCGACCATCGCGACCGAGGACCGGACCTTCTACGAGCACCAGGGCGTCGACTACCGGCGCCTCCTGATCGCGCTCGCCTTCGACCTCACCCACCGCCAGGCGGCGCAGGGCGGCTCCACCATCACCGAGCAGGTGATCAAGAACATGGTCCTGGACCCGGTCGAGGCTCAGGAGAAGACCGCCTCCCGCAAGCTCCGCGAGCTGATGCTGGCCGAGGAGATGGAGCGGCGCTACAACAAGGACCAGATCCTGGAGCTGTACCTGAACAGCATCCTGTACGGCAACGGAGCCTTCGGCGCCGAGGCGGCGGCCGAGACCTACTTCGGCGTCCACGCCTCCGAGCTCGACCTCGCCCAGGCCTCCTTCCTGGCCGGCCTGCCCCAGTACCCGACCGGCTACGACCCCTTCGGCGGCCCCACCCAGCAGGCGGCCGCCAAGGAACGCTGGCGGGACGTGCTGCAGGGGATGGTCGAGACCCGGATCATCACCCCCGCCCAGATGCAGGCGGCGATGGACACCGACGCCTGGAGCCGGATGCAGGCCCACCACAAGGCCACGGCCGGCGGCCGCGACCCCCGCACCGCCCACTTCGTGGACTGGGTCCGCCGCTACCTGCTCGACCGGTACGGCGCCAAGCTCGTGTACCAGGGCGGGCTGCAGGTGGTGACCACGCTCGACCTGGCCACCCAGGTGCTGGCCGACAACAAGGTCAAGGCCGCGGTCCAGCTCTACGAGAGCAGGGGCGTCAACACCGGAGCCCTGCTGGCCCTCAACCCCCTCGACGGCGAGGTCCTGGCCATGGTCGGCAGCGCTGGCTACGACAACGCCGAGATCCGGGGCCAGATCAACCTCACGGGCGTGGACGGCCTCGGCCTCCGGGGCGTGGGCTCCTCCTTCAAGGTCTACACCTACGGGGCCGCCCTGGAAGCCGGCCTGGCCACCGCCGCCACCCGCGTCAACGACCAGGAGGACATGATCGGGACGCCCCCGCACAAGTTCTCCGACTGGGACGGCAAGAAGGAGGGCTGGATCACCCTCCGGCGGGCGATCCAGGAGTCGCGCAACCTGCCCGCGCTGTGGACCTACAAGCTGGACGGCGGGGTCCGCGTCGTCAACTTCGCCCGCAAGCTGGGCATCGGCACCCCCTTCGAGAACCCGGACGCGCTGGCCACCACCCTGGGTCCCAACCCGATGTCGCTGGCCGAGCACCTCTCCGCCTACGCGGCCTTCGACAACGGCGGCTTCCTGGTCAGCCCGCACCCGGTGCTCAGGGTCAGCGACTCCGGCGGCCGCGTCCTGGAACAGCTGGACACCCGCCCCTCCTCCGTGCGGGTGATCTCGCCCCAGCTCGCCTACCTGATGACCGACCTCCTGCACGGGCCGCCCTCGCGGGCCCTGGGCATGGGCCGCCTGCCGGTGGCGGGCAAGTCGGGGACGGTGGAGGCGTGGACCGGCTCCACCTGGCTCGGCTACACCCCCGAGATCGCGGTCGCCGGCTACCTGGCCCACATCGACTCCGGCCCCGACTGCAGGTCCGGCTACGCCTACCTGGCCACCAGCTTCCCGGCCTCCGGCTGGCAGTGCCCGATGAACGTGGTCTGGGGCGAGCACGTGGGCCTCTCGCTCTGGAAGCCCTTCTTGGAGGGCTACTACGCGAACCGGCCCTGGCCCGCCGCCTGGACCGCCCCGGCCGGAATCGTGAAGCGCTCCGTCTGCAAGCTGGACGGCAACCTGGCCACGGACCGGACCCCGGCCGGGGAGAGCTACGACGAGATCTTCATCAAGGGCGTCGGCGAGCCGGTCGCCAGCTGCGGGAGCAACCCGCCGCCGGGCGCCACGCCCTATCCGTCGCCCTCGCCCTCCCCGGGCCCGTCACCCTCGCCCCGCGCCTCCCCGCGCCCGACCCCGTCGAACTAGTCTCTCGGAAGTGCGGCCAACCCGAACCGGCCTGGCCGGCAGCGCGCTGCTGCTCGCGGCCTCGCTGATCTGGCTGGCCCTCGCCCGCCCGCCTGCGTCCCTCTTCCATCTGCTCTGGCTCCTGGCCGTCGCCGGGGTGGGCCTGTTCCTGCCCGGCGTCGCCAACCAGGTCTCGCTCAGCCGCGCCTACCTGGCGGCTCCGGCGCTGGCCTACGCCCTGACCCCCGGCGGCCTGGGCGCCCTGGCCGTGACGGTGGCGCTGGCCGGCCTCTCGGACCTGGTCGACGGGACCCTCGCCCGCCGGCTGGACCGCCCGACCCCGATCGGGGGCGCGCTGGATCCGCTCGTGGACGGCGTCTTCCTGGGCGCCGTGGCGGTGGGGCTGGCGCTGGGCGGCGTCTACCCGGCCTGGCTGGCGGCGGTGGTGATCCTGCGCTACGCGCTGCCGGCGGCGGTGGGCGGCGCGCTGCTGGCGGCCGGCCGGCGGCCCCCGCTCAAGCACACGCCGATGGGCCAGGTCTCGACCATCCTGATCCTGGTCCTGCTGGGCGGGGCAGCGCTGCTCCGCGGGTTGGACCAGGACGCCGGCGGGCTGGTGCGCGGCGCCCTGGTCGCCATCCCGCTGGCCACCCTCGCCACCTACGCCAACCTGCTCTGGGCGGGGCTCAAGCGCGGCGGCTAACATTGGCGATGGCCGCGCTAGACGGGGGACTGGCGGTACCCTGCACCGGCAATCCGCCGCAGCCGGGTTGAATTCCCCCTCCGAGGTCTGGCCCTCCGGGCCGGCCGCGGTGAAAGGCGTCGAAGGCCGGGACCTGCGCAGCTCGGGTCTCCGAACCCCGTCAGGTCCGGAAGGAAGCAGCGGTAAGGAGGGTGCCCGGGGGTGCCGCAGCCATCCGGGCCGGAGCCGGAAGCCGCGGTTTGCCGGGGACGCCGTGAACGACGAGGGGGTGCGCGGCCACTCCAGCCCATGACCGGTTACCAGACGCTCTACCGCAAGTACCGCTCGCAGACCTTCGCCGACCTGGTCGGCCAGGAGGCCGCCTCGCGCGCCCTGCAGGGCGCCATCCGGACCGGCCGGGTCGCCCACGCCTACCTCTTCAGCGGCTCCCGCGGCACCGGCAAGACGACCACCGCCCGGCTGCTGGCCAAAGCGCTCAACTGCAGCCGCCGGGCCGAGGGCTCGGCCGAGCCCTGCAACCAGTGCGAGTCCTGCCGGCAGATCATGAGCGGCACCGCGCTCGACCTGATCGAGATCGACGCCGCCTCCAACCGCGGCATCGACGAGATCCGCGACCTCCGGGACCGGGTCAACCTGGCCCCTGCCCTGGGCCCCCGCAAGGTCTACATCATCGACGAGGCGCACGGGCTCACCGGCGACGCCTTCAACGCCCTGCTCAAGACCCTCGAGGAGCCGCCCGAGCACGTGGTCTTCGTGCTCTGCACGACCGAGGCCCAGAAGATCCCGCTGACCGTGCTCGGCCGCTGCCAGCAGTTCGTCTTCCGGCGGCTGCCGGAGGAGCAGGTGGTGGCCAGGCTGGCGCACATCGCGGAGCAGGAGGGCATCCAGGCCGAGCCGGAGGCCCTCCTCCTGGTCGCCCACAGCGCCCAGGGTTCGATGCGGGACGCGATCGGCCTGCTCGACCAGCTGGTGCCGCTGGCCTCCGGGAAGGTCACCGCCGCCGGCGCCCGGGAGCTGCTGGGGATCGCCGATCCCGCGGTCCTCAGCCGCCTGCTGGAGCTGGTCCTGGAGGGCCGCCCGACCGAGGCCCTGGAGCAGCTCGGCGCCATCTACGAGGGTGGCGGTGAGCTGCGGCAGGTGGTCAGGGGCCTGATGGAGCGCTGCCGCGACCTCCTGGTCCAGGCGATCGACCGCCGGGAGGAGGCGGCCGCGGCCCGCCTCGCGGGCGCGCTGGACGCCCTGCTCCACCTGGACGGCGAGGTGCGCCGGCACGCCGAGCCGCGCTTCCTGGTCGAGGCGACCCTGGTCCGGCTGGCGGTGGAGGGGAGGCCGGTGGGGGCGGCGCCGCAGCCCGCGGTTCAATCGGTGGCGGTGCCGGTACCGGACGTCCCCTCCCTACCCTCC
>DATGVT010000399.1:0-3955 GCA_035300005.1 Candidatus Acidiferrales bacterium | reverse complement strand
GAAGTCGGAACCCGACCTGGTCCTCCTCGACCTCAACCTGCCCGGCATCAGTGGCATGGATGTCTGCCGGCAGCTGCGGGCCGACGGGACCCAGGTCCCCGTGATCATGCTCACCGCCAAGAACGACACCATCGACGTGGTGGTCGGTCTGGAGGTGGGGGCGGACGACTATATCACCAAGCCATTCGAGGTCCGGGAGCTGCTGGCCCGGGTGGGGGCCCACCTCCGCCGCAGCGAGCAGGTGGTAGCCCAGCAGCAGCCCAAGACCCGCTTCGAGTTCCCCGGCCTGATCATCGACCTGAACAGCCGCCAGGTCTGGCGGGAGGGCAAAGAAGTCAACCTGACCCTCACCGAGTTCAACCTGCTGTCCCTGCTGGCGTCCCAGGCGGGCCAGGTGGTCAGCCGCGGCGAGCTGCTGCGCAAGGTGTGGGGGTACGAGGTCGAGATCGAGACCCGGACGGTGGACGCCCACGTCTACCGGCTGCGCAAGAAGATCGAGCGCGACTCGGAAAAGCCGCAGTACATTCACTCCGTTCCCGGGATCGGCTACCGGTTCGTGGCGGAGTAGCCCGGTGGCGCTGCCGGCGCCCCAGATCCCGGCCGCGCCGGGGAGTGGGCAGTCCGGAGCCCACGCGTATCGGAGCCCCTTTAGGGTTGGCATCCTGGCCGCCCTGGCCGACCCCTTCTACTTCTTCTGGTGGACCTACCAGCTCTTCAAGTTCACCAAGCGGGAGGGCTTCCCCCGCGCCCGGGCCTTCTGGTGGATCCTGGTCCCCTTCTTCGGCCTCTACGTCCTGTGGCAGCAGCTGGACGACCTGCGGAAGGCGGCCGAGAGCACCAATTCGGAGCGGGTCAACCCGGCGCTGGTCCTGGGCCTGATCATTGGCGCCCTGGCGGCCGACCGGATTTTCGGCAGCGCCACGGACGCGACCGTGGCCCTGGTCACCCTGCTGGCGGGGTCGGTACTGATCGGCGCCGCGCTCTACACCGCCCAGTCGGCGGTCAGCTCGTACGTGGCGGCCAAGTATCCCTTCCAGCAGTCCCGTGGGATGACGGTGGGGGAGACCCTCGCCACCGTCCTGGGCATACTGTTCGCGGCCCTGCTGCTACTTGGGATTTTTCTGCCGGGCTAGATCGAGCGAACCGAGCTCCCGCCAGAGCTCAACGACCGCCCGCCGTCCCTTGTCGTAGCTGGCCAGGTCCAGGTTTTCGTTGGGCGCGTGCTGGCGGGAGTCGGGGAGCACGAAACCGACCAGCAGGCAAGGGACGTCGAGGTGCCGGTTCATGGCCTCGACCGCCCCGATTGACCCGCCCGACCGGATGAACACGGGCTCGGTGCCGTACACCTTCTGCAAGGCCCGCTTGCCGGCCTGGATCAACGGGTGGTCAATCGGGGTGATCCATGGCCGGCCGTGACCCTCGACCTCGATCAGCGTCGCCCGGGCGGAGCGAGGCCGAATCGCTTCGATGTACGTCCGCAGGGCGCCGGCGACCCGACGCGGATCCTGGTCGGGCACCAGCCGGCAGCTGATCTTGGCCGCCGCCCAGGCCGGGATGATGGTCTTGGAGCCTGGCCCCTGGTATCCGCCCCAGATCCCATTGACGTCCAGCGACGGCCGTCCCCAGGCTCGTTCATTGGGGCTGAATCCGGGCTCGCCGTAGAGAGCCTCGACGGCATAGGTCTGCTTGAAGGTCGTCTCGTCGAACGGCACCCGGGCGAACTGGCGCTGCTCTTCGGCCGTGAGCGGCCGGACGCCGTCGTAAAAGCCGGGGACCAGCACCCGTCCGCTGGGATCTTTGAGCTTAGCGATGATCTCACTCAACGCCTGCGCCGGGTTGGGGGCGATGCCCCCGTAGGTGCCGGAGTGCAGGTCGCTGTTGGCCGACTCGACGCGCAGCTCGAAGTACACCAGGGCGCGCAGGCCATAGGTGACCGCCGGCACATCGCGCGCCGCCATGCTGGTATCGCTGACCACGCAGGCATCGGCGCGGAGCAGGTCGCGGTGCGACTTCACGAAGGCCTCGAAATGTGGGCTGCCGATCTCTTCCTCGCCTTCGGCGATCATCTTCAGGTTCAGCGGCAGCGCGCCGGTCGCCTCCAGCCAGGCCCGGATGGCTTGGCAGTGGATGGCGATCTGCCCCTTGTCGTCCGACGAGCCCCGCGCCAGGAGCAGGCCGTTCTGCTGCACCGGCTCGAAGGGCGGCGAGGTCCAGAGATCCAGCGGGTCGACCGGCTGCACGTCGTAGTGTCCGTACACCAGCACGGTCGGCTTGTTGGGGGCGTGCAGCCATTCGGCATAGACCACCGGGTGGCCGGCGGTGTCGATCACCTGCGCATTCTCCAACCCAATGTGGGTGTACAGGTCGGCCAGGTGATCCGCCGCCGCGCGCACGTCGCCGGCGTGCTCCGGCTGGCTGGAAATGCTGGGAATGCGCAGGAAGCCGGTTAACTCGGCCAGCCCCTCGGCGCGCGTTCGATCCAGGATTTCTTCGGGTGTGGGCATGGATTCGGACGTTCCCGTCCCGGGAATTATGACAGTCACCCTTAATACGGGTTGCGGGTTCTCCCGCATGTCGCCGATATAATCGTTGGGGCCGTTCGGCTGGCCCGGCCATGAGTTATATCCAGCTCCTCCTGCTAGGAGCGATTGCCGGCTTCACCATCTTTCTTGGTCTTCCGCTTGCCTTCTGGAAAGCGGCCGGCCGGCGCACGCGCGCGTTCCTCAACGCTTTCTCCGCGGGGATCCTGACCTTCCTGCTGGTTGAGGTCGCCCATAAGGTCATCGCCCATGTGGAAGCCCGGGCCATTACCGCCGGCGCCGAGCACGCCAGCGCGCCCCAGACCCTCCTGTATCTGGCCGTGGCCGTCCTCGCCTTCGGCATCGTCCTCGTCACCCTGGTCTGGTTCCAGCAGCGCTTCATGCGCATCCGGGCGGCGGCGGAGGGGGGTGAGCGGCCGTCGCACCACGCCTTGATGATCGCCATGGGGATCGGCCTGCACAATTTCAGCGAGGGACTGGCCATCGGGGAGTCGTGGGTGAGCGGCTCGCTCACCCTGGCGGTGCTCCTGATCATCGGGTTTGGGGTGCACAACGCGACCGAGGGCTTTGGCATCGCTGCGCCCCTGACCGGCCACCAGGTGCGACCGCTGGCCCTGCTGGGCTACGGCCTGGTCGGCGGCACACCGACCTTCGTGGGGACCGTCGTGGGGAGCGTCATGAGCTCGGCGATCCTGGACACCATCTTCCTGTCGATGGCCATGGGCGCCATCCTGTACGTGATCGGTGAGCTGTTCCACGTGGGCCGGCGCTTCGGCACGCCGCTGACATCGGCCTTTGGGGTCATCGCAGGCTTCTTCCTCGCGTTCGCCACCGACCTGGTCCTCACGGTGGCCGGCCACTAGAGCCGTGCCCTCCGGCTACTTCCCCCGGCAAATTTCTCCCTCACCCTCAGGGGTGGGCAGGATCGTAGTCTCTTCCGCTTCTCCCTCACCCCTGCGGGAAGGGGCTGGGGAGGGGGTCTCGGGAACCACGATCAACTAGCATGTCGGGCATGAGCGAGGGTCGGGTCGATCTCGAGAAGCAGATGCGCGAGATCCTGCGCCTGCGGCAGGAGATGAGCGGCAAACCGTATGCGCAGCGCACCACGACCACCCGGGCGGTGGCCCGCATCCTCCAGGATGTTCATCTCGAGGGGCGGATGGGCAAGTTCGTGGTTGAATCCGACGAGCCGATCGCCCGCGGCGGCACGGAACAGGGACCGTCGCCGCTGCAATACCTGATGGTGGGCACCGCCTTTTGACTGCTGACCCAGCTGGCGCGGTTCGCGCCCCTCTACCAGGTCCCGATCACCGATGCGACGGCTGACGTGCGGGCGACCTTCCGCAACACCGAGAAATACGATGTGGACGAGGCGGCTCCCTACTTCGAGGAAGTGACCATCGCGCTGGACGTCG
>DATGVT010000398.1:0-2452 GCA_035300005.1 Candidatus Acidiferrales bacterium | reverse complement strand
CACCGCGCTCAGGACCACCCGCGCCGACTCGACGACATCGCCGTCCAGGCGCAGCGCCACCCCGCAGCCCGCGATCGGGAAGTCGATCGAGCCCCGGCGGCGCAGCTTCACGTAGGCGGTGCGGACACCGTCAAGAGGCGGGAGGCAAAGCGCGGTGAGCACCTCCCACGGCTGCTTGGCCAGGTAGTCGATGCCGTCGTCGCGATAAAGCGCCGCCACCGGCAACTCGCGCTCGCCGTCGGTCCCGGCCAGCATCACCGTGGCTCCCAGCGCGATCGCCACCGGCGCGGTGTCGGATGAGGACAGCGCCCAGCAGCGCGGGCTGCCCGGCGCCACCAGGCAGATGTCGCCGTCCTTCTTCAGGCAGAAGCCGATCGAGCGGCGCCACTCGTAGGTCATGTTGTAGTAGTTGCAGCGGGTGTCGACGCAGAGGTTGCCGCCGATGGTGCCGGCGTTGCGGAGCGCCGGCGAGGAGACCAGCCCGGCGGCCTCCGCGTAGCCCGGCTGGGCGGCCGCCAGGCCCGGGTGGCGGGACGCCTCCGCCAGGGTCAGGCAGGCACCCACCTCGAACCCGGAGCGGGCGTCGCCCCGGATCCCGCGCAAGGTGTCGAGGTGGAGCAGGCCGACCAGCGCCTCCGGCTCGAACTGGCGCCGCTTCAGGTTGGGGAAGAGGTCGGTGCCGCCGGCGACCAGCATGGCCTTCGGCCCTTCCTCGGCCGCCATCCGGGCCGCCTCCCGGGCGGAGCCGGGCCTCAGGTAGCGGAGGCGTGGCAGCCTGAGCACTAGAACGGCAGCTCGGCGCCCACGCGCATGTCCTTGGGATCCGGCGGCTCGACCCGGATCGGCTCCGGGTAGCGGATCTCCGGAAACCGCTTGGGGCCGACCCGCCCCGGCTGGCCCTTGCCCTGCAGCCGCAGCGCCTCCAGGACCTTTTCGGGCGTGACCGGGACCTCGTCGATCCAGACCCCGAGCGCGTCGTGGACGGCCGAGGCCACCGCCGGCGGGACCGGCAGCAGCGGCCCCTGGCCCGCCTCCTTGGCGCCGTACGGTCCCTCCGGGTCGATCGTCTCCACCAGGAAGGTCTGCATCTCGGGCGTCTCCAGGAAGGTGGGCGATTTGTACTCCAGCATCGAGGGCCACTTGTGCAGGCCCTTGCGGTAGGTCTGCTCCTCCATCAGCGCCTCGCCCAGCCCCATGTAGACGCTGCCCTCGACCTGCCCGATGACCAGCAGCGGGTTGATCGCCCGGCCGACGTCGTGAGCGATCCAGACCCTCTTGACGTCGACCAGACCGGTGCGCGCTTCGGCCTCCACCTCCACCACGCAGGCCGAGTAGCTGTAGGCCGGGCTGGGACCGACGCCCGAGCCCTTGAAGGGGCCGCCGATCCGCGGCGGCGTGTAGCTGCCGGCCGAGCCCAGGGTGCCGAAGCGCGACTCGGCCAGCGCCGAGGCCTCCTCGAAGCTGACGTCACCGACGCGGCCGCCGTCGACCTCGACCGCCTCGGGCGGGCAGCCCATCTTCGCCGCCACCGCCTCGACCAGCAGCCAGCGCAGCTTGCGGGCCGCCTCCAGGGCCGCGTTCCCGGCCATGAAGGTGACGCGCGATGAGTAGGAGCCGAGGTCGATCGGCGTGGTGTCGGTGTCGGCGGTGACCAGGCGGATGTCCTTGGGCTGCAGGCCCAGCTCCTCGGCCGCGATGTGGGCGAGGACCTGGTCGGAGCCCTGGCCGATGTCCATTGCCCCGCAGAAGAGCGTTACGCCGCCGCGGTCGATCTTCATCTGGACCTCGGAGTGCGGCATGTCGTTCCAGTAGATGGCGGTGCCCGCGCCGGACATGTAGGCGGAGATGGCAAACCCCATGCCCTTGCCAGCAACCCGCGGGCGCGTCAGGTAGCCCGAGGCCTCCAGCACCTTCTGCGTGCACTCCTCCAGCCCGCAGGAAGTCACGCGAAGCCAGTTCACCGCGCGCGTGAACGGTTGCACGAAGTTGCGACGCTTGAGCTCGACGTGGTCGAGGCCGAGGTCGTCCGCGATCTTCTCCAGGTGCAGCTCGACCGCAAACCGCGGCTGGGGCGTGCCGTGGCCTCGCTTGGGTCCGCAGGGCGCCTTGTTGGTGAAGACCCGGCAGCCCTCGAACTTGTAGGCGGGGATGTCGTAGGTGACCGTCTGCAGGGTGCCCGTGTAGAAGACCGACGCGGCCCCGTAGGACCCGTAGGCGCCGCCGTCCAGCGCGCTGCGGAAGTGCATGGCGGTGATGCGCCCGTCCCTGGTGACGCCCGTCTTCACCCACATCAGCACCGGGTGCCGGCCGCGGTGGGCGTAGAAGACCTCCTCGCGGGTGAGCGTGCACTTGACCGGGCGGCCGGTCAGCATGGCCAGCCTGGCCACCACCAGCTCGTGCGCGAATGGGTCGGTCTTGCCCCCGAAGCCGCCCCCGTGCGCGGCGCCGATGA